>NZ_JBSFNO010000010.1:0-215546 GCF_053981095.1 Nocardia sp. NPDC003693 | reverse complement strand
CCCATGTTGAAGGTCTTCTCCATCTCGGCGCGCTCGACGCGGCCGCGCTGGGCGATGAGCTTGAAGACCGGGGCCGGGTTCCAGGTGCCGCGGTCTACCTGGAGGTGCTGGTCGAACTGCTCGGCGACCGCCTGGAATCCTCGGGCTGGATCGCGGGCTGCCCGGTCGCGGGTGTGGCCCTGGACGCGCCGCCCGCCGACGGCGTCGTGCAGCGGTCCTGCTCGGCGGCGTACGCGGAATGGGAGAGTCTGCTGCGCGCCCGGCTGACCGCGTACGGGCATCCCGAACCCGAGCGCCTCGCGACCGCCGCGCTCGCACTCATGGAGGGCGGGCTGATCCTGAGTCGCGCCCATCGCGATCGGGGGCCCCTGCGCCGGATCGCGGACACCCTCGAATCCCTCGTCTGACCGCGCACGATCCCGGCCGCCGACGCGCGGCCGTTTTCTTCACCGCTGAATATGTAAATCGGTCTACTGAAAAGAGAACGCCATGGCCCACGCCGACTCCATCGTCTTCGGCGCCGCCGGATTCATCGGCCGCTCACTGGTCGCCGAACTGCTGCGGGACGGTCACACCGTCGTGGCCGCCGTCCGGGCCGGCGGGCAGGATCGCCTCGTCGGCTGGCTCGACGATCAGGGCGTCGACCGGGGTGGTCTGATCGTCGCCACGGCGGACATCACCGCGCCGAATCTCGGTCTCGCCGTGGGCTTCGACGGCATCCGCGACGTCTACAACACCGCCGCGCTCATGAAGTTCGGGCTCGACGTCGAACGGGCGCAACGGGTCAACCTCACCGGCGCGCTGGAGGTGGCGCGCTGGGCGAGCGCGCAGCCGGGGTTGCGCCGCCTCGTCCATATCAGCGGGTATCGGGTGACCGCCGAGGGCGGCACCGTGGCCGACTATCGCGCGGGCGCGTACGAGGCGTCGAAGACCGAGGCGGACAAGGCTTTACGGGAGCTGGCCCGCGAACTGGGCGTGCCGCTGACCGTGGCGAACCCAGCGTCGGTGCTCGGTCCCGGGCAGTACTTCGGACTCTCCGACCTGGTCGACCAGCTGTGGCGGGGGCGGCTGCCCGCGCTGCCCGGCCGGCGCGACTCCTTCGTGCCGATCGTCGGAATCGACTATGTGGCACGGTTTCTGGCGCGGGTGGCGACCCTGCCCGAGACGGCGGACCGGGCCTACACCCTCCTGGACCCGGCCACCCCCGACCTGCCCGACCTGATCCGCCTGATCGCCGAGCACCTGGGCGTGCCCGCGCCGCGCCTGAGCGTCCCGGTCCCGGTGCTGCGTGCCCTGCCGCGCGCGCTGACCGGCGCCGAACCGGAGTCCCTCGGCTTCATCTCCGGCGATCGCTACGACACGAGCGCCGCCGACGCGGTGGCCCGCACCCTCGGGATCGAGCACCGGCCGTTCGCGGACGTCCTGCGCGCCTGGGCGGACGGGGTGGTCGCCACCCGCAACGGCACGATCCCCGAACGCCCCGCGTCCGGGTTCCGGGCCGGAACCTGGGTGTCGGGCGATGCCGTCGAGCCCGAGTATGTTCTCCTGCACGGTCTTCCGCTCGACAGCGACTCGTGGGACGAGGCAGCGAAAGCGCTTGCCGTGCCCACACTCTCGGCCGACCTGCCCGGATTCGGCCGCTCGGCTCCGCGCCCCGGCATCCCCGGCGCCCTCGGCGACTGGCTCGACGAGCTCATGGCCCCGGTCCGCACCCGCCCGGTCCTGGTCGGACATTCCCTCGGCGCGGCGGCGGCCGTGGAGTTCGCCGAGCGCCACCCCGAGCGGGTCTCCCGCCTGGTCCTGATCTCCCCGTTCTTCCTCCAGGAACGCGCACCCTGGACTGTGCGCAACCCCGTGACGACCCAGGTTATCGCGCGCCTGTCCGCCCCGAAACTAGCTGCGCGCCTAGGAATTCCGGACGGTCCGGCGGCGGCGAGCGCCCACGCGGCCCTGTGCCGCCCAGGCGCGTCCGCCCGCGTGGTGTCCGCCCTGTCGACGGTCAGCGCCCCGACCTACCGCGCCGATCTGGCGACCCGCCTGGCCCGCCTGCGCGTCCCGGTCCTGATCGTCCACGGCGCGGACGACCCCCTGCGCGTCCCCACCGCACACCCGGTCGTGACCGTCCCGGGCGCGGGCCACAATCCCCACCTCACCCACCCGGAGTTGATCGCCGGGCTACTGGCAGACCCCGCGCCCGTTTCCGCCGATGGCCGGGTTTTCCGATCCGCGTGACGTCCCGCCCGTGCTCGGTCAGGCGATGCCTGAGCTATCGGCGGAGCGGCACGGCTCCGCGGCAGACCGCGTCCACCCCTCACTGAGCTACCGGCGCCGAGGGGCTGTCCTTGCCGCCGGTCGCCTCGATCGGGAACACGAACCGATGCCCGGTCGCGGCCGCCGCGCGGGGCCGACGGTGGCCCGCCGGGCGTTCCACCGGATTCCCGGGATCGAGGGCTTGCCTTGACGTCGGCGTCAATGTTTAGCATCGGATCTCGAGCATCACACGCAGGAGGAACAGGCTATGCGAATAGGCGAGTTGGCCAGGCGCGCAGCCACCACGACCCGCGCACTGCGCTACTACGAGTCGCGCGGTCTGCTGTCCGCCCAGCGTGATGACGCCGGTTACCGGGTGTACGGCGAGCACGATCTCCACGTGCTGCGGCAGATCCGGACCCTGCAGGACATCGGGTTCGACCTCGAGGAGATCCGCCCCTTCGTGGACTGCCTGCGCGAGGGCAATCCCACGGGGGACTCGTGTCCGGCATCGTCCGAGGTCTACCGCAACAAGCTCGCCGAGATCGAGGAATGCATCGCACAGCTCGAGGGCGTGCGGAACTGGATTCGCGAACAGCTCACCCGGAACGATTCCGACGCCACCGACCGTGGCGAACAGCCGAGGTGCGAATGGGAGCCGCCCGGCGTCCATACCGCGCGCTCGGCCCTATTCACCAGGAGAGCAGTGCTATGACCACCACCGACGCGGTCGTTCCGGTGACGGACGCCGACTTCACGGCCGAGGTCCTCGAGTCCGACCTGCCGGTCCTCGTCGACTTCTTCGCCCAACAGTGCGGTCCCTGCCGCATGCTCATCCCCGTGCTCGAGGAGGTCGCGGCCGAAGGGGCCGGGCGAATCAGGATCGTGAAGGTCGACGTGGGTGCGAACCCCGACATTCAAGCCACCTACGGCATCATGTCCACGCCCACGCTCATGGTGTTCCGGGACGGGCAGCCGGTGAAGACGATGGTCGGCGCGCGTGCCAAGCGCCGCCTGCTCTCGGATCTGGCCGGCGTGATCTGACCGGCCGCGGTCCGGGAGCGGGGAGGCGCTGCCCCGCTCCCGGGCCGCCTTCCGGAAATCTCAGGGTGGATGTGGGACCTGGGGGCGATGTGCGCCCCGGTGCGCCCGTGTGAGTCTGCCGGTATGACTTCCATGCCGAGGATGCTGCGGGCGGCGGCGGGTGCACTCGCGGTGGCCTGCGCGCTGACCGCCTGCGGAACGAGCACGGATTCCGAAGCGCCGCAGATACTCTCCGATTCCGCCCGGGCCGAGGTGCGGCGTGTGCTCGACGCGGTGATCGCCGCCGGCACCGCCGGTGTGCAGGTCGTGGTCACCGAGGACGGCCGGGATTGGCAGGCTACCGCGGGAGTCGGCGACGTGGGCACGGGCGCGGGCTTTCCCACGGACGCCCGGGTCCGGGCCGGCAGCAACACCAAGGCCTTCGCCGCGACCGTGATCATGCAACTGGTAACGGCGGGTTCGGTGCACCTGGACGCGCCCGTGGAACGCTACCTGCCCGGTCTGGTGTGGGGCGAGGGCATCGACGGCAACCGGATCACCGTCCGAAATCTCATGCAGCACACCAGCGGACTGCCCGAATACCTGGAACTGCCGGAGCTGCAACAGGATTACGCGGATCTGCTCGACAAGCGTTTCGACGCGGCCGACCTGGTGCTCGACGCCGTGCGGACCATGCCCGCGCATTTCCCGCCGGGGGAGAAGGCCGAGTACAGCAACACCAACTACCTGATCCTCGGCCTGCTGATCGAACGGGTGACCGGCCGGACCTTCGCCGAGGAGGTCGCCGCCCGTGTCGCGACGCCACTCGGCCTGCGCGGCACCTACATTCCCGCGCCCGGCGAGCTCGGCCTGCGCGATCCCCATCCGCTCGGCTACGAGGTCGTCGACGGCCGGCGCACCGATATGACGCGCTACGACCCCGCCTTCGCGGGCGCGGCGGGTGCGCTGGTCTCCACCGGCGCCGAACTCAATCGCTTCTTCACCGCGCTGCTCGGCGGGGCACTGATCGAGCCCGCGCGGGTGATCGAGATGCAACGCGATCCCCGCCCGCTCACCAATCGCCCCGCCGGCATCGACTACGGCCTGGGCATCGCGCTGTTGACGGTGCCCTGCGAAACGCGGGTGTGGGGCCACGGCGGGTCCATACCCGGATTCCGGACCTACGACGGCGTGACCGCGGACGGGCGCGCGGTCTCGGTACTGGCGAACGAGCGCCCGGCGGATCCCGCCGCGGCGGCCGCGTTGCAATCGGTCTTCGACACCGCGATCTGCGCCGATCGGTGATCACGGCATCCGGTGCGCACGGTCCCGTGCGCACCGGTGGTGAATTCAGTCCTTACCGCGCCCGGCCCGAATGTCGAAGGCCCAGTTGTAGCGGCGCACGATCTCGGTGATGCCGCCGCCGGGCTGCCCGTGCGGCGGGCGGATGAAGGTGCACTCGCGCCGGACGACCAACTCGCCGTTGATGTTCTCGATGATCGCGAGCACCGCGTCCCGGGAATCGTCGACGCAGCCGTCGAGGGTCATCTCGATCGGCACGCTGTTGACCGGGTACAGCGTCGCGGTCGCCTGCACGCCGCGGAAATCGCGGGCGCCCTCGTACAGCGAGGTGAAGATCAGGATGCGGCGGAAGAACCGGGTGAAATCGAGGTTGATGTCGAGGTTCTCACCGGTGGCGCTGGAACCCGTGCGGTCGTCCTGGTCCAGCCGGATGAACGGCGGATTCTGCAGATCGCCGAACCTGCGATCCAGGGCGCGCACCGAGCCGATCGACCCGTTCGCCAGCTCGTAGAAGCAGCACAGGTCCAGGTCCAGGTTGCTGGCCTTGCGCCCGAACAGACCGGTGCCGCGGCTGGTGGTCCAGTTCAGGTTCATCCGCATCGTTCCGCCGGTCGCACCGGACTTGGTCAGCGAGACGGTCGGCGCTTCCTTGGTCAGCGAGATCTTGGACAGGTTGACCGGTGCGCCCTGCTGCTGCGGAGGCGGCGGGGGCGCGTATCCCTGCTGGGGCGGCGGCGCGTATTGCTGCTGCTGTGGCGGCGGCGGGGGCGCGTACTGCTGTTGCGCCGGTTGGGTATACGGCTGCGGCGGGGGCGGCGCGTACTGCTGCTGGGGTGGCGGCGGCGGTGCGTACTGCTGTTGGGACGGCCCGGTGTACGGCGGTGCGTACGGCGGCTGCGGCGGCGGGGGCGTGAAGGGCTGCGGCGCCGGCGGCGGCGGGGTGAAAGGCTGCGGCGCGGGCGCGGGCTCGCTGTCGACGGAGATGCCGAAATCGGTTGCCAGCCCCTCCAACCCGGTGTTGTAGCCCTGCCCGACCGCGCGGAACTTCCAGCTGCCCTGGCGGCGATACAGCTCGCCCAGCACGAAGGCGGTCTCGGTGGTGGCGTCGGCGCTGGCGAATCGCGCCAGTTCGGCGCCATTGGCCGCGTCCAGCACCCGGACCTGGAGACCTTGGAATTGGCGGAAGGTACCACCGGTCGCGGAGGCCGCGATCACGATGGTCTCGATCTGCGGTTCGACCTGGGACAGGTTCACCGACAACACATCCAGCACGGTGGGCCCGTGCTGTTTACCTTCGTGCCGCACCGCGCCGGAGGGATGCACCGGCTGGTTGTAGAACACGAAGTCGTTGTCGGAACGGACCTTTCCGCTGACCAGCAGCAGCGCGGACGCGTCCGCGTCGGGCACACCCTGCCCGCCTTGCCAGCCCAACTCGATCCGAACCGCCCCCGCCGACACCGGAACGTTGGCGCCCTTCATCATCGACACACCTGCCAACCTATACGACGCCGCCGCGAGTGCCGAGCCCAACCATCCAATTTCGCGGCGGGGGCATCGCGCGCACCCCGCGGGCTCGATCCCGGGCGGCGATTCGCGGGCGGGCGGTTCAGGGTTCGACCAGGCCCGCGCGAATCGCGTAGCGGGTCAGCGCGAGCCGATCCCGCAGCCCGAGCTTGGCCAGGATGTTGGCGCGGTGCCGGTCCACGGTCTTGGCGCTGATGACCAGGGTGGCGGCGATCTCCCGGGAGGAGTGGCCCTCGGCGACGAGTTTGAGGATCTCCTCCTCGCGCGGGGTGAGCACGTTCTCCGGCGGGGCCGACCCCTCGCGGGCGCGCTGCAGCCAGTCGCGGATCAGGGAGGTCATCGCGCCGGGGTACAGGAACGGCTCGCCGCGCATGGTGGCGCGGCAGGCCTCGAGCAGATCGCGGTCGGCGACCGATTTCAGGACATAGCCCGAGGCGCCGGCCTTGAGCGACTCGAAGAAGTACTGCTCGTTGTCGTACATCGAGAGCATGAGGATGCGGACCTCGGGATGATCGCGGGCGATTTCGCGCGCGGCCTGGATGCCGGTCATGCGCGGCATGGCGATGTCCAGGATGGCCAGATCCACCGGCACCTCGCCGAGCCGTTGCACGGCGTCGTAGCCGTTGGCCGCCTCGGCGACCACGCTCAGGTCGGGTTCGGCGTCGAGGATGAGCCGCAGACCCGAGCGCACGAGCGCGTGATCGTCGGCGAGCAGGACACGGGCGGGGGCGGCGCTGGGTGCGGTCATGGTCGGCTCTCGAAGTCGTTGCGGGGGATGGCCAGTCGCAGGACCGTGCCGTGGCCGGGCGGCGACTCGATGGACAGGGCCGCGTCGATCAGCAGGGCGCGTTCGCGCATACCCCGGATACCCGCGCCCTCGCGCTGGACACCGCCGCGGCCGTCGTCGCGCACCCGCAGCACGAGGTGATCGTCCCGGGCGTGCAGGCCGATGTGCACCTGCCGGGCTCCGGCGTGCCGGACGATGTTGGTCAGGCTCTCCTGCGCCACGCGATAGCAGACCAGTTCCACATCCGGTGACAGCCGCGGCAGCTGCCGGTCGATGTCGCGGGTGACCTCGAGACCGGCGGCCGTCACCTCGCCGCACAGTGCGGCCAGGGCCGAGTGCAAGCCGAGATCCTCGAGGACGTCCGGGCGCAGTCTGCGGGCGATGCCGCGCACCTCGTCCAGGCAGCCGCGCACGGTCTCCTGCACACCGTGCAGGTCATCGGTCATCTCCGCGGGGGCGCGGTCGATCACGCGTTTCATGGAAAGCAGTGCGACGGTGAGACTCTGGCCGATCTCGTCGTGCAGTTCGCGGGCGATGCGCCTGCGCTCGCCCTCCTGCGCGGCCAGGGCCGAGGCGCTGGCGGCGGTGCGCTCGGATTCGAGTCGCTCGACCATCGCGTTGAAGGTGTCGATCAGATGGGCGAGATCACCGTTGGGCGGGCTGTCGACGCGTTCGCCGCGCCGCAGCGGATCGACCCGGCGCATGGAGTCGATCAGCGCGTCCAGGGGCGCCAGGCTGGTGCGCAGCAGCAGCGCGTTGGCGGCCAGGATGACGGCCAGGCCGATGAGCAGCACCGGGAGTTCGGTCAGTCGCACCCGCGCGGACACGGTCGCCGGCGACAGCGCCAGCACCAGCGTGCCCAGCGTGAACACCAGGCCGTTGATGAGGAATATCCGCCGGAACAGCGCACCGACGGGGGTGCGGGTGTGCCGCCGGAAGAGGCCGAGACCTCGGGCGGGGCGATCCATACCCCTCAGTCTGGTCATACCGTGGCACGGTGTCCATCAGGCCGCGCACCCAACCGGCGCGGGCCGGGCCTACATAGTTTTCCCCACGCCTTATGGCTACTCCCGCCGATAGCCCCGTGAACCCCCGGCAACACAGACTGATCAGCGAAAACTGATTGATTCTCGTTCAGCGGGAGGTGAGCTGGGTATGGACATCGACCGCTCGACGGTCCCCGGCAGGGGCGTGCTGCACCACTGTGTCACACGCGGCGGCGATCGATTCGCGGTGCTGGCGGAGACGGACGGGGACCGCCATCTGCTGGTCTACGACGCCCGCTCCGAGGAACCCGCGCATGCCATCGCGCTCGAGGTCGACGAGGCGGATCAGGTCGCGGATCTGCTGCACAGCTTCTCGCTGCCGGATCGGCTCGCCCGTCTCGAACAGCGCCTGGATCTGCTCACCCAGCGGCGGAGCAGACCATGACCACCACCTTCACCGCTCTGTACGCCCACAAGGGTCCCGCCATGCAAGCACGCGATATCGCGATTCAACTCCCGACGGTCCGCATGGGCGATCCGGTGGTCAAGGCCATTCGGCTCATGGTCGTGCACCGGCTGCCCGGCATGATCGTGGTGGACGAGCAGGACTATCCGGTCGCGGTGCTGCCTGGCACCCAGGTGCTCAAACTCGCCATTCCCAGCTCCTACCAGAATGATCCGGCGCTGGCGCGCACCATCGACGAGGTGCACGCCGAGCTGTTCTGGCTCGAGCCCGGCGGTTCCAGCGTCGGGGACTGCCTGCCGGCGCCCGCGGTGCGGCCGGCGACCGTGCGGCCGGACGCGACGCTGCTCGAGGTCGCGGCGGTGATGGCGCGCAAGCACTCTCCGCTGGTGGCCGTGGTGGATCGCGGGCGCAGGCTCGTGGGCGCCATCACCCTGGAACGACTGCTCATCAGCCTGGCCGTGGCCGGGCCGGACGAGTGATCCGGGCTCACGCTCCCCGGCGAGGTCGGCGATGAATCAGATTCTGGCACTGACGATCTTCGTCGGTGCGTTCTGGTTCATCGCCACCGAGCGTGCCAACAAGGTCAAGACCGTGCTGGTGGCGGCCGCTCTCATGGCCGTGCTCGGTCTGGTGCCGGGGGAGCGGATCTTCTACGACCCGCACGCGGGCATCGACTGGAACGTCATCTTCCTGCTGCTCGGGATGATGATCATCGTGGGGGTGGTCCGGCACACCGGGCTGTTCGACTACCTGGCCATCTGGGCGGCGAAACGCTCGCGCGGCAACCCTTTCCGGCTCATGGTGATGCTGATGGTGATCACCGGCATCGCCTCGCCGATCCTGGACAACGTCACGATCATCCTGCTGGTCGCGCCCGTCACCGTGGTGGTGTGCAACCGGCTGAGCATTCCCGCGCAGCCGTTTCTGATCGCGGAGGTGCTGGCCGCCAACATCGGCGGCGCGGCGACGCTGATCGGCGATCCGCCCAACATCATCATCGGCAGCCGGGCCGGGCTGACCTTCAACGACTTCCTGATCCATATGGCCCCGGCGGTCGCGGTGATCTTCGTGATCTTCGTGGCGTGCACGAAGCTGTTGTTCCGCAACGTCTTCCGGGAACTGGATCCGCAGATCGACGCGGTGATGGCGCTGCAGGAGCGGCGGGCGATCACCGATACGAAGCTGCTGACCCGCTCGCTGCTGGTGCTGACCGGCGTCGTGATCGGCTTCGGCCTGCATTCGGTGCTGCATGTGGCGCCCTCGATCATCGCCCTGCTCGGCGCGGGCGCGATGCTGCTGGTCTGCGATCTGGACATCGGCGACGTGCTGCGCGAAGTCGAGTGGGGCACCCTGGTCTTCTTCATGGGCCTGTTCGTGATGGTCGCCGGCCTGGTGCACACCGGTGTCATCGATCGTCTCGGGACCGCGGCCGCGGACGCCTTCGGCCACAACCCCTTCCTGGCCGCCACGATCCTGGTGTTCGGCTCCGCCGTGGTGGCGGCCTTCATCGACAACATCCCGTACACCACCACCATGGCCCCCGTGGTGGAGGAGTTGGCGGCCCAGGCCCCGGACCCGGCCACCGGTCAGGCCCTGTGGTGGTCCTTCGCGTTCGGCGCCGACTTCAGCGGCAACGGCACGGCCGTGGCGGCCAGCGCCAACGTGGTGGCCCTGGACATCGCGAAGCGAGCCGGACATCGAATAACGTTCTGGCACTTCACGAAATACGGCGTGATAGTCACCGTCGTCTCCTGCGTCCTGGCCTGGCTGTATCTCTGGGCCCGCTACTTCTGATCCGCCCGCCGGTGGTCATGCGGCCGCGTGACCACCGTGAATGTTGCCGCGCTCGCGCACCCTTGGCAGGATGGCGCCCGTATGAATCCCACCAGCGATCCCGCCCGCGACAGCCTCGAGGGCCTGTCCGTGGGCGATGCCCTCGGCGCTCAATTCTTCGTCCCCGGAACCTCTTTCCCCGACCTGCGTGCGGGCCGGCCACCTGCGGGCCCCTGGCCCTGGACCGATGACACCGAGATGGCCTGCTCGGTCTACCGCGAACTGCGCACCCACGGCCGCGTCGATCGCGACCGGTTGGCGGCCGCGTTCGCCGACCGCTGCGAGCCCTATCGCGGCTACGGCGCGGGCACGGTCGTCGTCCTGCACGACATCCGCCGGGGCCGTCCCTGGCGCGAAGCCGCCGCCGCGGCTTTCGACGGCCGCGGTTCCTGGGGCAACGGCGCGGCCATGCGGGTCGCTCCGCTCGGCGCCCATTTCGCCGAGTCTCCCGACCGCGCGGCCGCCGAGGCGGCCCTCACCGCCGAGATCACCCACCGGCACCCCGAGGCAGTTCTGGGCGCGATGGCGGTGGCGGTGGCCGTTGCCCACGCGGTCGCGACGCGCGGAAAAGAGTGCGCCCCAAACGAACTCTTCGACGCGGTCGAGCCGTACCTGATCGACGGCCGCGTCGCCGCCGGTATCCGCCGGGCCCGAGCCCTGCTGGGCAAGTCCATCGCCGAGGCGGCCTACGAGCTGGGCAACGGCGCGCAGGTCTCGGCCCAGGACACCGTGCCCTTCACCCTCTGGGTGGCCGCCACCCACCTGACCGACTACCCCGCCGCCATCACCGCCTGCGTGGAAGCCGGCGGCGACGCCGACACCACCGCCGCGATCGTCGGCGGCATCGTCGCCGCCCACACCGGAACGGCGGCCATCCCGCCCGAGTGGCTCGCCGCCCGGGAACCGCTCCCGGACTGGTCCCTGGACGCGGGCTGACCGCTCGATCCTCCCGGGCCGGTCATCGGGGCCGAGCTGACCGCGGCTCAGTCGAGTTGGGCTATGCCGCAATGGATCTGCTCACGGAACTGGCCCGGGGTCAGGCCGGTCTCCTCCTTGAAGGCGCGGTAAAAGTGGCGGTCGTTGGCGAAGCCGCACGCGGCGGCGGTGCCGGACATCGCGCGCGTGGGGTCGGCGCGCAGCAGGCGGCGGGCGTGTTCGATGCGCATCCGGCGGATGATGCCGCCGGGCTCGCCGAAGCCGGCGCAGACGCGGTAGAGGGTGCGCCGGGAGATCAGGCACGCGCGGGCGATGTCGTCGACGGTCAGATCGGGGTTGGCGAAATGTTTGCGGATGTAGGCGAGGATTTGCTGCCGCATGGCCTGGGCCTCGGTGTGGGTGGGGGCCGCGCTCCCCGAGGCCAGCAGCACCGCGGAGGCGAGCATGCCGGGCGCGTCGCTCGCCAGCACGGTGACGGCCTTGTCCACCTCGCCGGTCGGCAACTCGGCCAGGCTGCGGAAGAAGCCTGCGATCACACCCAGCCCGCCGGTGGCGGGAATCGCTGCGGCGGTGGGTAATTGCTCGCGATTGAGCCCCGCGTGATCGAGCACGAGCTGCATGGGCGCGCGCACCATCGCCGAGACGTTGTGATTGCTGGTGTGGCTCTCGAGCGGCAGCCCGCTGTCGAAGAACGTGATGGTGCCGGGCGTCGACACCGCGACCCGCCCGGCCTGCTCGGTCCAGTTCGTGCCCTCCAGCACGATGTTCACCAGCAGGAACTCCTCGGACGAGCGTGCGACGTGGCGCGGGGTCCGCAGGGCGCGCTGCGCGCCCGCCCGCATCCGCGAGACCGCGAAGTTGTCGAACTGCGCACTGCTCAACTGTCCGCGCCACGGGCCCTTGGACAGCGGTTCGAGCACCGAAGGCGCGACGGCGTCCGCCATCACCGCCTCCCACTGTTCGAAGGCCTGCTGCGGCGGGGTGGTTGGTGACGACGAGACCTCGACGGCGCCGACGACGGTTTGCTCCACGCTGGCATTTTCTCATTGCACCTGTGCCAGCAACCATGTTTCGGGCAGTTGGGTGTTCGCCACATCCCGACCGAGTGGTTTGTTCAGCGTGCTCCGGAGCGGACACTTGCGGACAGGGTATTCGCAAAGAATGTCTTGATCATTCCGAATGTCGTTATGCTGGAGGATAAGCCGTTCGCACGCAGCTGCACGGTCGTACAACGAGGGTCCGGCTATCCGACGGGGGAGGACCCTCTCCGAGAGCGGATCGGTCTTGGATATGAACGAATGCGACCTGCGGCAGTTGGAGATCACGCTCCCCTTCCCGCCGCGACCACACCTCTCCGGCGCCCGCGCGCAACGGCACGCTCAGCACTGGGCCACCCGTTTCGGGTTGCTCGCCGACGAACGATCGCGGCGCCGCTTCGAATCGCTCGGCTACGGCCGCTTCGCCTCGTACTGGTGCTCCGGCGCGAGCTTCGCGGATCTGGCCCTGCTGGCCGAATGGATAACGCTCTTCTTCGTCTTCGACGATCTCCAGGACGCGGCGATCGCGGAACAGCGCGCGGACGAGTACGACGGCCTGCGCTATCGCGCCCTGGACGTCATCCATCGCCGCGCCCGGCCCGCCGAGCCGGCCACCCCGGTCATCGCCGCGCTGGAGAACCTGTGCGAGCGCACCTACCCGCGCCAGAACCCTTCCGCCGCACGCCGATTCGCGCTGAACCTGGAAATCTGGCTGATGGGGCACGCGCGCGAGAACGTCTTCCGCGCCAGCTCGACCGTCCCCGGTCCGGCCGAATACCCCCGCCTGCGCCGCGACGCCTGCACCGTCCTGCCGACGGTCGACCTCGCCGAGATCGCCGAACGCGCCGTCGTCCCCGACGCCCTGTACTTCGGCCCGGCCTACCAGGAGATCATCGCCACCACCGCCGATCTGATGTGCTGGATCAACGACCTGCACTCGCTGGCGGTCGAGACCGAGACCGAGGACCCCATCAATCTCGTCACGGTCCTGCGCCGCCATCGCGGCCTCGACCTGCCCGACGCCGTGGCTCAGGTCCGCGCCATGATCGCCGATCGGGTCCGGGACAACCTCGCCGCCGCGGCGGCGATCCGGCCGGAGATGGACGAATTGCGCCTCACCCCCCAGGTGCGCAACGCGGTGCTGCGCTGCGTTCGCGATTGTCAGTCCGCGACCGCGGGCATGGAACTCTGGGATCGCACGGATACCGTGCGCTTCCTCGGCACGGCCCCGGCCCGGCATCTGTCCTCGCACTGCTGAGCGGCGACACCGGCCGGGAGACGCGTCCCGCGCCTCCCGATCCGGTCACGGGCTGATGCCGGTCAGTCGTTGCCGAGCGCCTTCTTCACCTTGCCGACCGCGCCGCTGACGGCGTCCTTGACGTCCTCGGCCGCGTCCTTCAGCCCGGCGGAGAGCTGATCGCCCTTGCCCTCGGCCTCCAGGTCCTGGTCGTCGGTGATCTTGCCGGCGGCTTCCTTGGCCTTGCCGCCCAGCTCCTCGGCCTTGTTATCGATCTTGTCGCGCAGAGACATCGGAACCTCCGTTGTCGATTGGCTGTGCCCGGGACGGGGCACATTCACTAGGACAGCGGACAGGGCGGTATGTCACTCAGCAACTTATGAGACAACGGTCACGGATAATGCTGCGTGAGAGATCGTGCTCGCCCGGGTCTATTCGACGAACGGTTAGGAGGCGGTGTGAGCACTACCGATGCCGGAGCCGAGGCGGAACTCGACGATGCGACCCTGGTCGGCCGCGTCCGCGACGGTGACATCCGAAGCTACGAGCAGCTGGTCGTCCGCTATCAAGGGGCTATGTACCGGCTCGCGGCCAAGATGCTCGCCGATCAGGCCGAGGCCGAGGACGTGGTCCAGGACGTCTTCCTCACGGCCTGGCGGCGGCTGGGCCAGCTCGAGGACGACGCCGCCTTCGTGGGGTGGCTGTACCGCGCCACCACCAACCGCTGCCTGAACGTGCTCCGCAAGCGGCAGCCGACCACAGATATCGACCCCGACACCACCGTGTCCCCGCAGCGCGGGTTGCGCCCGGAGCACGCGGCGCAGGTGAACAGCCAGATGGAGGCCTTGACCGTGGCATTGCAGGAGCTCACCCCCGAGCAGCGGGCGTGCTGGCTGCTGCGCGAGGTGCACGGCCGCTCCTACGAGGAGATCGGTGAGATCGTCGGCGCGAATGTCACCGCGGTGCGCGGGCGGATCGCCCGGGCCCGCGCCCAATTGGCGGAGGTGATGAAGGCGTGGCGATAACGAACGTGCCCGACGCGGACGAGGACTATCGACTGCCCTGCGGCCGCGGCATGGAACAGGTGTGGCGACGCCTCGACGCCGTCCGGCTCGGCAACGCCGACGCGCACGAGTCGCGCTGCACGGACTGCCGGGCCGCGCGCGAGAGCCTGCTCGCGCTGCGCACCGCCACCCAGGAACTCATCGCCGAACCAGACCCGCCGCCCCCGGACCTGTTCGGCCGCATCATGTCCGTCGTGCGCGCCGAGGTGCGGCGCGGCCAGACCCTCGACCTGCCGACCGAGCACCCGGGCACCGTTCAGGTGAGCGAGCAGGCGGTCGCCGCGGTCGTGCGTTTCGCGGCCGACACCGTGCCCGGGGTGCGGGCGCGGCGCTGCCGGATTCGCAGCGTCGGCACCGCCCCCGACGGGGAGAACATCGTCGAGATCGCCATCGCCATCGCGGTGCGGATGCGCGGCGACAGCCTGGAGGGCATCGTGCCGCAGGTGCGTCAGCGCGTCGCCACGGCCGTCGCGGCCCGCGCCGGACTGCTGCTCGGGCGGCTCGATGTGTCCGTCGTGGACGTGTACCAGGAGAGGGATCGGTGACGGCCCTGAGTTCGGAACACGAGATCGTCGTCTCGGACCCGGTCATCGCCGGTGTCGCGGCCCGTGCCGCCGCCGCGGTGCCCGGCGTCGTCCGCCTGGAGCCGGGCCTGCGCGGCATGGTCGCGGGCTGGGCGCGTTCGGGGAAACAGCTGCTGCGCGGACAGGATTCGCTCGCGAGCGACGGTGTCCGCGTGGAGAAGACGGCCGCGGGTGGCCGCGCGCTGCGGGTGGATGTCTCACTCGGCGGCGATTGCCGGGCGGCGGAGGTCGGCGCGGCGATTCAGCGCGCGGTCACCGCCGCGGTGCTCGAACACACCGGCGTCCGGATCGATCAGGTGTCGGTCGTGATCATCGATATCGAACCGGGGGGCGTGTGACCGCGAGCGCGGAGCTGATCGACGCGATAGTCGGCGCGATAGAGGAGGTGCAGGGTTTACGTCCGGCGACACCGTTCGGACTCGAGGCCGTCAGCTGGCTCCCCCGCGGCGGCGGCAAGACCTATGCCGTGGACCTGAACCGGGACGTGGTCGAGATCCGGTTGGCGGCAAGCCGTTTGCCGCTGCCGCCGCTGCTCGACGCACTCTCCGGCGCGGTCCGCCCGCTGCTGAAGGGCACCGATTTCGCGGGTGCGACCGTGCGCCTGCGGATAGTCGAGCTCGACCCGGCCGCTTTCAGCGACACCAACGAGATCAGGAGGAACACATGACCGGAACCGCCACCGAGAAGTCGACCGCCAAGACCGCGCCCGCCGAGCACGAGGGCGCCGTGCGCAAGGCCGCCGGCGGCTCCACCGAGCTGGTGACCGACCAGGGCACCACCAGCATCGCCGACATCGTGGTGCAGAAGATCGCCGGTCTGGCCGCCCGCGAGGTGCGCGGCGTGCACGCGCTCGGCGGTGGCGCCGCGCGTGCGTTCGGGGCGATCCGGGATCGGATTCCGGGTGCGTCCGCCAGTGTGGGACAGGGTGTTTCGGTCGAGGTGGGCGAGAAGCAGGCCGCCGTCGATCTGGAACTCGTGATCGAGTACGGCGTGTCGATCACCGAACTCGCGAAGGTCGTGCGCCGCAACGTCATCAACGCCATCGAGCAGATGACCGGACTCGAGGTCGTCGAGGTCAACATCAACATCAACGACGTCTACATCCCCGAGGACGATGACGACGCCGCCGAGTCGAGCTCCAATCGCGTTCAGTAATCATCCGTTCCCCGTCAGGAGTAGCAGATGAACGCCACAACGACCTGTCTGGCCGTGGGACTGGCACTGGGATTCGCCATGGCTTTCGGCGGTTTCGGCGCCTTCGCCATCGTGCTGGTGTTCGCGGGCCTCGGCCTGCTGGTGGGCCGCTGGCTCGACGGCGCGATCGACGTCGCCGGTGCGCTGCGGTCGGTACAGGACCGGAGCCGGCGATGACGGTGGCGCTCGAGCTGCCGGGATCGACCACAGTCAGTGACCGCGCGGTCCGCCGCATCGCCGAGCGCGCCGCCACCGAAGTCGAGGGGGTGGCCGCCGCGGTGAGCGTGGACGCGCTGGTCACCGCCGACACCGCCGTGCTGCGGGTGCGGCTGCCGGTGCGCTATCCGCTGCCGGTGGCCCGGGTCGCCGAATCGTGCCGCGCGCACCTGGTGGAACGGGTGGCCGAGCTGGCCGGACTGCGGGTCACCGGGGTGGACATCGCCATTTCCGCCCTGGTGGTCGAAGCCTCCGCCCCCGTGGCGGCCGTGCCGCATCGGCGGGTGCTGTGATCCGCCGCTCGCGCCGTTCGGGCGCGGCCGTGCTGGTGGCGCTGGCGCTGGCGGCACTGTGTGTGGCGGTGATCGTCTCACTCGCACAGCGGCTTTCGGGGTCGAGGCAGTACCTGTCCTACGACAGCGTGGCGAGCAGGCTGCACGGCACCGACTGGGGCGATCCGGTGGTGCTGGCCGCCGGCATCGTCCTCGTACTGGCCGGAGTGGCGTTGCTCGCGGCCGCCGCGACGCCCGGCCGGGCGATGGTGCTGCCGCTGCGGACGCTGGAGCCCGGTGGTGACGCGGGGATCGACCGGCGCAGCCTGCGTGCCGCGCTGCGTCGCTCGGTCACCGGTCTGCCCGGAGTGGCATCCGCGCGAGTCGACCTGCGCGGCAATACCGTTCGCGTCACCGGCGTCTCCGATCGGGCGAACGTGGACGGCGTGCCGGACACCGTGGACAGTGCGGTCACCGCCACCTTCGAGCGCCTCGGGGCCGTGACCGCGCCCGAGGTGCGCACCCGTCTGCGCCCCGCGACATCCGGAGGTTCCCGATGACCGCCGTCAACCGCCCGGCTCGCCTCAACCGCGTTCTGCTCGCCGGTATCGGCGTGCTCCTCGTGGCCGGCGGGGCCTATCTGATCGCCGCGCAGCGCGGCTGGCTGGGCTGGGCGCGTCGATCGGACCCGCTCACACCGGGCGACGCCGCACCGGCGCAGTGGGTCTTCTACGCGACGATCGCGGCCGCCGCGGTGCTCGGGCTGCTGTGCCTGCGCTGGCTCGGCGCGCAGTTGTTCCGCATGCCGACCGCCGTGGAATGGCAACTGACCGAGGCCGATTCCCCGAACGCCACGACGCTGTCCTCGGCCGTCGCCGCCGCGGCCGTGGCCGCCGACATCGAAACGCTGGCCGGGGTCGAGTCCGCCGCCGCCTGGCTCACCGGACCCACCCGCGCGCCCGAACTGCACCTGATTCTCACCGCCGACACCGATGCCGACATCACCGAGCTACGCGCGCGCGTGCAGGACGAGGCGGTGGCCCGGCTGTGTCAGGCCCTGGCGGTGCCCGCCGTCGCGGTGACGATGGAGGTTCGCCTGAGCGAGAATCGCGCCCGCGTCCGCTGAGGTGGCCGCGCGGAGCCGAAGCACGCGGGCGAGCGGGCAGCGCCGGCGACGGGCCTCAGGCGGTGGCCGGAAGCTTGTATCGGGCGCACAGTTTCGTCCACGCGTAGTTGCCGTGCACCCAGCCGCGCAGGCTGCGCGCGATCCGGCGCTCGCCCGCGCTCAGTTCGGGCAGGGCGGCCAGCGTGGCGATCTGCTCGCGCTGGCGCTCGAGCAACTTCGTGTACAGCGCGACGATGTCGGCGAGGGCGCCGGTCAGATTCGTCTCCGCGCGCAGCACCGTGACCGCGTTGAGCGAATCGTCTTCCTTGACCACCGAGTACAGGTCGTTGACGATCGCGCACAGCATGGCGCTGGTCTGGCGGACCTCGCGGAAGCGGCGCAGATGGGTGTCCTCGATCTCGCCCCAGGCCAGATCGAGCAGATCGAAGGGCGGGAACAGCCCGATGCTGAGTGTGCGCAGATACCAGTACGCTTCGGGCGACGGCATGAGGGCCATCTGCCGATAGGGCATCTCGAACAGGCAGCCGTGGAAGAACAGGGTCATGCTGGTCGCGAAGCGGTCCAGCCAGGCGTCGCTGGCCAGCAGCGCGCATTGCTCGCGTAAATCACTGAGCGCCAATAGGTATGGATTGTCGTCCGGCGCCTGCCCGCCGCGCAGGATCCGCTCGCAGGCGTCGAAGATCTCGATGGCCGCGGTCGGATCCGCGCCCTCGCCGTACTCGTCGTCGAAGACGAACATCCAGCCGATCAGCTTGGCGGCGATCTCGACCACCGCCGCGGGCGCGTCCGGCAGCGCGTAGGCGGCGCAACTCCAGCAGCAGGTCTTTTCGAAGTGCCCGCCCGCGTCGATGCCGTGCCTGCGGGCCCAGCGCAGGACCTGGGCGTGGACCTGGTCCATATGGGGGCTCGGGAAAACTCTCTCGTGCGGCAGACACTCGACAGCCGCCAGAATTTCCTTCATCTGGATGTGTGACTTCATGGTGGTTCCTCACTGTCCTCGAGCGAATTTCCTGGTCGGCTCGAGGGCTCGAATCGCACCGGCGTGCACCGCTGGTGGGGCTGGCACGTCAGCTATCGGATCTGACCATCACCTGATGCGGCGCTCGTGGCTTCGCGAGACAGAGCGAGATGGCCGGCAACCGAGGAGGGGAGAGGCTTGGAAAGAGAGGTACGAGAACGTCGGACGATATGACGGCTCCAGGAATCGGCGGATCTGCTCCGGCGTTCGATCCGGCCCCGACGGTGCACTCACAGCAACGCCCTGAGTCGCTGGAGAGCACTTCCCGCATCATTCGCCCGAGAATTCCATTGTCCCTCACGTGCGTTCACCTCGAGAAAATAACTGGGTTTTCGAAGGCGTAACGACCCGTTCCCGGACATCGGCCGGCGGGCCGGAACGCGGTGGGCGAACGGGTTGCCGGCTGTTGGCCGGATGAAACAGTGGTGAGCACAACGGTATTCGAACACATCGAACCCGGGATTTGCGCCCATTAAGATCAAGATGTGGTTACCGGATCCCGCCGGTTACCCCCGTGACGGCTGCCGTTGTCCCCGCCGAACACCGGGTGAAGCGCGCGTGACCGGCTGCCCCGGCGACCGCCGGGCGTGCTCGATACGGCCGCGCCGCAAGATCTTTGGCCGTGATTTCGACGCTTTTGCCTGCATAAGAAGGTCTTTCGGCAACCGCTCGGCACTCGGTTCGGGCGTCGGCGCTCCACCTCGGAGGCGATCGGGCCAACTTCGGGCATTCGGCCGTGCCGACCGGTGCGCCCGCGTGGTGACAGCGGGTGCGATGACGGCGTACGCCGAAACGCCCGGCACCGCCCGGTTGTTCGCCGGGCGGTGCCGGGTCCGTGATCGGCTCAGCTCGTGGCGGCGAAAGGGGTCCCCGCGGCCACGACCGGGCCCCGATGGGGATGGGACCACAGCCCCCGGCGTTCCAGGATCGGCAGCACGCCCTCGCCGAACCAGTACGCCTCCTCCAGGTGCGGATAGCCCGAGAGCACGAAGTGACCGATGCCGAGTTCGGCGTATTCGGTGAGCCGGTCGGCCACTTCCTCGTGCGAGCCGACCAGTGCCGTGCCCGCGCCGCCGCGGACCAGCCCGACTCCCGCCCACAGGTTCGGGGCGATCTCGAGGCCGTCGGTGCGGCCGTTGTGCAGCGCGGCCATGCGGCGCTGCCCCTCGGATTCGCTCTGCGCGAGCGAGGCCTGCACGCGTTCGATCTCGCCGGGCGCGATGCCCGCCAGCAGTTTGTCCGCCTCGGCCCAGGCCTCGGCGGCGGTGTCACGGCTGATGACGTGGATGCGCAGGCCGTAGTCGAGCGTGCGGCCCTCGAGCGCAGCCAGCGTGCGAATCCAGTCGATCTTCTTGCCCACCGCGTCCAGGGGTTCGCCCCAGGTGAGGTAGGTGTCCGCGTACCGGGCCGCGATCGGCCCGGCGGCGGGGGAGGAGCCGCCGAAGAACACCGGCGGGATCGGGTCGGGGCGGCTGCTGAGCAGGGCCTGGCGGACCCGGATGTGCTCGCCCTCGAAGTCGATCGGCTCGGTGCTGGTCCACAGCGAGCGCACCACGTCCAGGAATTCGCCGGTGCGCGCGTACCGCTGGTCCTTGTCGAGGAAGTCGCCGTACGCCTGCTGTTCGCGGGGCTCGCCGCCGGTCACCACATTGAGCAGTAGCCTTCCGCGCGAATGCCTCTGGTAGGTGGCGGCCATCTGCGCGGTGAGGGTCGGGCTGACGAGTCCGGGCCGCAGCGCGACCAGGAACTTGAGCGTCTCGGTGGTCTCCACCAGCATGGCGGTGGTCAGCCACGCGTCCTCGCACCAGGCGCCGGTCGGGGTCAGTACGGCCTCGAAGCCGTTGTCCTCGGCCGCGGCCGAGAGCTGGTTCAGGTAGCGCAGGCTCGCGGGCCGGCTGCCGGACATGAAGGTGCCGTGCCCGCCCGCGACCAGACCGCGCGAGTCACCGTAGGTGGGCAGGAACCAGTGGAAGGACAGTGCGCTCACTGCTGGAACCTCCGATCGACGAACTTGGCGAAATCGACCTTGCCGGGAATGGCTTTGGCCTCGGTGAACGCATCGGCGATCTGCTGCTCGGAGGCGATCACCGCGTCGGTGAGGGTGATGGGCTGCTTGATCGAGCGGGTCCAGGTGACCTGGGCCGCGGCGGGGCTGATCTGGGTCAGCTCGGCGTACTTGGCGCTCCACTCGGCGACGTTGTTCTGCGACCACGTGGTGGCGGCGGCGTAGCGCTTCAGGAAGTCCTCGATGGCCTTGACCTTGCCGGCGTCGGCGAGCGCCTTGTCGCCGCTGACCCAGAAGTTGTTGCCGTTGCCGACGGTGTCCGCCGCGACGATCTGCTTCGCGCCGGCCTCCTGCTCGGCGATGGCGGTGTACGGGTCCCAGATGGCCCAGGCCGCCACGTCGCCGCGCTTGAACGCGGTGTAGCCGTCACCGGGCGCGAGGTACACCGGCTCGATGTCCTGCAGGCTCAGTCCCGCCTTCTCCAGCGAGAGCAGCAGCAGGGCGTTGGCCGAGCTGCCCTTGAACACCGCGACGCGCTTGCCCTTCAGGTCCGCGACCGAGGTGATCGGCGAATCCTTGCCCACGAGAATGGCATCGCCCTTGCCGGTGGCCGCGAGCGCGCCGATCACCTTGACGTCGGCCTTGGCGGCGGCGCCGAAGATGGGCGGGGTGTTGCCGGTCTGGGCGAGGTCGATGCCGCCCGCGCTGGCCGCCTCCACCAGCGGCAGACCGGCGGTGAAGGTCGAGAATTCGATCTTGTAGGGCAGGTTGTCCAGCTGCCCGGAGGCCTTGAGCAGCACCTCGATCGAAATCGCCTTCTGGTCACCGACTTTCAGGGTGACGGCGCTCAGATCGACCGGTTTGTCGCCGGACTGCGGCGCCTCGTCGCTGCCGCAGGCGGTGACCGCGAGCGACAGGGTGGCGGCCACTACGAGGGCAGCCGAACGGAACAACTTCTTCACAGGGATCTCCAGGGGATAGAGAAACGAACTACTGCTCGACACCGAGCAGTTCGAGCAGGCGGGCCGCGTACACGGCGCCTTCGGGCCCCGCGTGACGACGCGGACGTTCCAGGGGGATGTCGATCTCGTGGGCGATGCGGCCCTCGTCCAGGACCAGCACCCGGTCGGCGAGGGTGACAGCCTCGGCGACATCGTGGGTCACCAGCAGCACGCCGAATCCGTGTTCGGCGAAGAGCCGCAGCAGCAGATCGTGCATGGCGATCTTGGTCAGCGCGTCCAGCGCGCCGAAGGGTTCGTCGAGCAGCAGCAGCGCCGGTTCGGCGACGAGCGCGCGGGCCAGCGCGGCCCGCTGGGCTTCACCACCGGAGAGCGTGATCGGCCAGGCCGCACCGCGATCGGCTAGCCCGACCTCGTCGAGCACGGCCCGCGCCCGGTCCTGTCCCCTGGCGCGCTTGCGCCGATCGGGCAGTCCCAGTGCGACATTGCGCTCCACCGAGAGCCAGGGCACCAGCCGGGCCTCCTGGAACGCCACCGCCACGCGGCCGTCGATCTCGACGCTGCCCTCGTGGTCCCCGGCCAGTCCGGCGAGCACCCGCAGCAGCGTGGACTTGCCCGAGCCGCTGCGCCCGACCAGGGCCACGATCTCGCCCTGGCGCAGGCTCAGATCGACCCCGTGCAGCACCGCTCGATCGCCGAAACTCTTTCCGACGCCGTGGATCCGGGCCAGTCGCCCGGTCGCGGGGGCGCTCATCGCCTGCTCCAGCGCAGTGCGCGGTGCTCGATGGCCCGCACCAGCGCGTCGGTGAGCAGCCCGAGCGTGCCGTAGACCAGCAGACCGAAGATGACGATGTCGATCCGCAGGAACTCGCGGGCGTTGTTGACGATGAACCCGAGTCCGGCGCTGGCGTTGATCTGCTCGGCCACGATCAGCGACAGCCAGGCGATGCCCAGACTCTGCCGCAGGCCGACGAGCACACTGGGCAGTGCGCCCGGGAACACGATGTCCCGCAGTCGTTCCCATGCGGTCAGACCCAGAACCTGGGACAGCTCCGCGAGTTTCGGGTCGAGCTGGCGGATGCCCGCGTAGGTGTTGAGATACAGCGGGAACGCCACGCCCAGGGCGATCAGGAAGATCTTGGGCTGCTCGTCGATTCCGAACCAGATGATGAAGACCGGGATGAGCCCGAACAGCGGCACCGTCCGCAGCATCTGCATGGGCGGATCGACGACGTACTCGCCGATTCGGCTCGACGCGGCCAGCACCGCCAGCAGCACCGCGACCGTGGCGCCGAGTGCGAAGCCGAGCAGGACGCGCTGACCGGAAACCGTGACCGCGTCGCCGAATTCGCCGCCGCGCCACACCTCGAGTCCGGCATCGAGAATGACCGAGGGCGCGGGCAGGATGTCCTCGGACAGCACGCCCGTCTTCGAACCCGCCTGCCAGGCGAGCAGCAGTGCCAGCGGTGTCAGCGAGCGCAGCAGCCAGGGGCTGCGCCAGAACTGACTCGTGCGCCGAGCCGCAGGCGCGCCCGTGGCGGCGGCCTGCCGGTCGGCTGTTTTCCAGCCGATCGCAAGTGTCATGGTTCTCCCGGGGATCTTGTGGACCGCTTCGCAGTATCACGCGGTGACCGGCCCGGTTGAACCCTTGCGATCACCGTGACCGCAATGGCGATCGGTGTGCCGCGTACGTGTCGGGAATGCGTGCCGGGCGACCGCTGTTACCCGGCGAATGGCGAACCAACAACTGGGAAAGATCGGCGTCTGGCTGGCGTACCCGCAGGCGACTCCGGAGCTCGCGCGCGAACTCGAGGCCCTCGGTTACGGGGCGATATGGGTGGGCGCCTCGCCCGCCGCGGACTGGGAGGGATACGACGCGCTGCTGGCGGCGACCGAGACCCTCACCGTCGCCACCAGCATCGTCAATGTGTGGGCCACCCCGGCCAAGGACATCGCGGCGACCTATCACCGCCTCGCGGACGCGTATCCCGGCCGTTTCCTGCTCGGCGTCGGCATCGGCCATCCCGAGCACGCCGCCGACTACGTCAAGCCCTACGACGCCCTCGTGGACTACCTGAACCAGCTCGACGAGCACGGCGTACCGCGTGACCGCCGTGCCCTGGCGGCCCTGGGCCCGCGCGTGGCCCGCCTCGCCGCCGATCGCACCGCGGGCGCGCTGCCGTACCTGACCGTGCCCGAGCACACCGCCGCCCTGCGCGCGCAACTCGGCCCCGACGCCCTGATCGTCACCGAGCACAAGGCGGTCCTGGACGCGGATCCCACGAGCGCCCGGGCCACCGCCCGCGCCACCGTCGGCTTCTACCTCGGTCTCAGCAACTACGTGAACAACCTGCACCGCTACGGTTTCGACGCCGCCGACACCGATCAGCCCGGCTCCGACCGCCTGATCGACGCGCTGGTGGCGCACGGCGCCCCCGACGAGGTGGCCGACCAGCTCCTGGCTCACGTGCGCGCGGGCGCCGACCAGGTCGCGGTCCAGCCCCTCGGCGGCGATCCCCTCCCGATCCTGCGCACCCTCGCACCCCTGTTGACCGCGAAACTGGCCTGACACAGCGGGTTTCGAAACGAAGCACCCCGTCCGGACGCGCGCCCATCGGTAGTCGGCGCGCGCCCGGCGTCACCACGTGGTCGGCGGCCGAGCAGATGTAGCCCGGGGCGTCGCCGCGCAAGGCCGGCGGTTCCACGACGGCCGAGCGGGTGTTGCCCGGCGGCGGGGCTGCGCATGCTCGGCGGTTCCACGGTGGCAGAGCAGCTTGTTGCCCGCGCCGGTGACCGAGCACCGGGACGCGTTGCGACACAACGGTTTCAGTGCGGCCGACAAGTCGAGCGCTGCGAAAACGCGTAGATGTAGCCGGAGGATTCGTGGCCGCGGCGATCGCCGCGAGACCGGCGGTCGCCGATGCCGGCTACGGGGTCGTCGGCACGCGGCCCAGGCCCGGCCCGAGTACCGCCACGGCGGTGTCGATGTACCGGCGGCGTTCGGCCGCATCGCCGCCCTGGAGCGCGCGCACGACCGGCGGAATGGTCAGCGCCAGCAGTATCCAGCCGACGTCCTCGGTGTTCACGTCGTCGCGCAGCACGCCGGAATCGACAGCGCGCATGAGGAATCGGCCGATCGTCGCGGCGAGAATGCCGCCGAGGCCGAGGATTCGGGTGTTGAGCGCCTCGTCGATGCCGGGTAGGTCGAACAGCATGGCGTGCATGAGGTTCGGATCCGATTCGGCGATGTGGCACATGCGCTCGACCGCGCCGGACCAGGTCGCGATGAGCTCCTCGAGGGTGAGTTCCCGCTCGAGCAGGGCGGGTTCGAAGACGTCCCCGGCGATCTCGGTGAGCAGCCGATCGATGCCGTAGTCCACCACGTGGTCGAGAATCGCCCGCTTGCTGTCGAAGTAGCGGTAGAAGGTGCCGTAGCCGACGCCCACCTCGGCGGCGATGTCCGCGGCCGAGGCCGCGGCGTACCCCTTGGTGGTGAACACGTGATACGCCGCCGCGACGAGTTCGCGCCGGCGCCGCTCGGTGTTCTGTTCGTCGCGCGGGCGGCCGGGTCCGCGGCCGCGCTTGGCTGATTCGGTCATCGAGCACATCGTATGCGCCCGCCGACCCGCCGTGATCGGCCGCTCGCGGCGGTCAGCCCCTTGCGTAACTGTCTGGGACGGTTTAGTTTGATGACACGGCCGTCCGCTAATTGAGTGCATGTCGATCGCACATTCTTCGTGGCGGCGGTGACGACAAAGGAGTCGATTCATGACGCATTCGAATCTGACCGTGATCGTGCGACGGGGGTACCGGACATGACGGTGGTCGTAGTGACCGGCGCGGCCGCCGGAATCGGCCGGGCGAGCGCGCTGCGCTTCGCACGCAACGGGGCGACCGTGATCGTCGCCGACATCGACGAGACCGGCGGCAACGCCACGGTGGCCCGGGCCCGGACGACCGGCGGCCGTGCGGAGTTCCGGCGCCTGGACGTGGCCGACGCCGCCGCGTGGGAGGAGTTCGCGGACCGCGTCGTTCGCGACCACGGTGTTCCCGACGTGGTGGTCAACAACGCCGGGATCCTGATCTCCGGCGGCTTCCTCGAACAATCCGGCGACGACTGGCGGCGCATGATCACCATCAACATGATGGGCCCGCTGTTCGGGTCGCGAGTGTTCGTGCAGCGCATGGTCGATGTGGGCAAGCGCGGCGCGATCGTGAACATCTGCTCGGTGGGCGCGTTCCTGCCCACGGCGCTCGCGCCGTCCTACGTGACCGCCAAAGCGGGGGCCTGGATGGGTACCCAGGCCCTGCGCGCGGAATACGCGGGCCGGGGCATCCGGGTCAGCGCGATCTGCCCGGGCCTGATCCGGACGGACCTGTCGGCCAATGGCACCCGCGCGGGCGCCGATGCCGTCAGCGAGGCCGACTGGGCCGCCAAACTCGCTCGGGGACAACAGGTCTTCGGCCGCTCGCCCGAACGGGTCGCCGCCGCGATCGACCGTGCGATCCGCTGGAACCTGGCCACCGTGCCGGTCGGCGTCGAAGCCTGGGCGGGGTGGTATCTGTCCCGGCTCGCGCCCGGTGTGCTGCGCGGGGTCAGCGGGCTGGCGCGAATGCCGTTGGCGGAGACCGCGGTCAACCTGTCGAGTCGGGTGCTGGGAGGTCTGCGATGAGGACGGCGATCGTGACCGGCGGCGGCGCGGGTATCGGCCGCGAGACCGCGCGCCTGCTCGCACGCACCGGATATCGCGTGGTGATCGCGGATATCGACGAGCAGGCCGCGCTAGCGGTGGCCGACGAGATCGCGGCCGAGGGTGGCCGGGCGCACGCGTTCCGGCTGGACGTGGCCGTCGAGGCGCAATGGGACAAGATTGCGGAGTGGGTCCACGGCGAGTTCGGCCCCGCCCACGTGCTGATCAACAACGCCGGGATCCTGGACACCGGCGGATTCGTGGAAACCAGTGCGGCGCAATGGCAACGCACGATCGACATCGACCTGATGAGCGTCATCTACGGCTCGCGGGTCTTCGCCCGGCAGATGATCGACGCCGGTATCCGGGGACACATCGTCAACCTGTCGTCGGGTGCGGCCTTCTTCCCCGCCCGCTACATACCCGCCTACGCCGCGGCCAAGGCGGCCGTGCTCATGGCCAGTCAGGCGCTGCGAGTCGAGCTGCGTCCCAAGGGAATCGGCGTCACCGCGATCTGCCCCGGCGCGATCCGCACCGATCTGCTCGCCCACGGCACCCGCGCCGGTCTCGAGGCCGGTGACCAGGAGGCGTGGCGCGCGAGCCTGGGCAAGGTCCAATCGCTGGCCTACGCCACCCCGGACAAGGTCGCCCGCGCCGTCGAGCGATCCATACGCCGCGATCTCGCGATCGTCCCGGTCAATCCCGAGGCCTGGTTCGGCTACGGGATGTTCCGCCTGTCCCCGGGGCTGGTCCGGGCCGTGGGCAGCGTGGGTTCCTTCGATCTCGCCGACCGGCTCCTGCCGCGCGTTCAGCCGCTGCTGAACCTGATCACGAAGTGAGACAACAATGAACACCATCGCGAAACCGGAATTCGAGGTCGCCGTCATCGGCGCCGGTCCGGGTGGGATCGCGGCCGCGGTGAAACTGCGGCGGGCCGGAATCGACGACTTCGTCGTGCTCGAGCGCGCGGACGAGGTCGGCGGCAGCTGGCACGAGAATCACTATCCCGGTCTGGGCGTCGATATTCCGGCGCTGGCCTACCAGTACTCGTTCGCGCGCAAGGCCGACTGGACCCGGGTCTTTCCACTCGGCGCCGAGGTCAAGAAGTACCACGTGGAGGTCGCGCACCGGTTCGGCGTCCACGAGCGCGTGCGGTTCGGCGCGGAGGTCGAGCGCGAGGAGTGGGACGAGGACGCCGGGCACTGGACGCTGCACCTGGCGGACGGGTCGGTGGTGACGGCCCGCTTCGTCATCAGCGCGGTCGGCGCCTTCGTACGGCCCAAGGTCGACGTCGGCATTCCCGGCGCGCGCACGTTCAAGGGCAAGGTGCTGCGGCCGAGCAGCTGGGACGACGACTACGACCTCACCGGCAAACGCGTCGGGATCATCGGCACCGGAGCCAGTGCGGTGCAGATCATTCCGGCCATCGCGCCGCGGGTGGAGCACCTGACCGTGTTCCAGCGCACGCCGGTCTGGTCGCTGCCCAAACCCGATTTCCCGGTGCCGCCCGCGGTGCGGCGGGTGCTGTCGGTGCCGGGGGTACAGCCCTTCCTGCACGGCAGCGCGCTGGTGGTCATCGACCTCGCCCTGCGGCTGGCCGTGGGGGCGCCGCCGGCCGTTACGCATCCGGTGCTGGATCGCTTCGACGCTGTCTGCCGGTCGCTGTATCGGCGCTACCTGACCTATGTGGTCGACGACCCGGCGACCCGCGCGAGCCTGACGCCGAATTTCGGGCCGGTGGCCAAGCGCCCGACCATGTCCAACGGGTATCTGCGCGCCTACAACCGCGACAACGTCGAACTGGTGACCGCGCCGATCGAGAAGATCACCCCCACCGGCGTTCGCACCGGCGACGCGACCCTGCGCCGATTCGATGCGATCGTGCTCGCGACGGGGTACGAGGTGTTCTCCGATCCCGAAACCTATCGGACCGGAACGGTAGTGGGACGCAACGGATTCGACCTCGCAAAGTTCTACCACGAGGAGGGATTGCAGGCGTACCAGAGCGTGTCGGTGCCCGGTCTGCCCAACCGCTGGACCCTGGTCGGACCGTACTCCTGGACCGGATCGGGCTGGCACGCCTTCGTGGAGATGACCGCCGATCACGCCGTGCGGGCCATCGGCGAGACACGCAGGCGCGGCGCCGGCTGGTGCGAGATCCGCAGGGAGGCCGCCGATGCCTATCACCGGCGGGTGTACGAACGGGGTGAGCCGCTGCGCTACTACCTGGCCGACCTGAACGGCCACGTCCCGACCTACTACCGGAACTCGCAGGGCGACACCACCTATGTGCGCCCGTCCGGATTCTTCGAGGCGCGCCGGGGCAATCGCCGATTCCCGCTCGACGACTACGCCTACGGCAGCCGTGCGGAAGCGACGGTGCCGGCATGACCGCGACCATGATTGGCGGCACAACAGCGTTCGACCACCCGGCGATTCCGGGTCAGGTCAACATCGAGTTCTCCAGCCGGGCCAGTAGGCGGCTGCGCGTGGCGAACGCGGTGCTGCGCCGCATCCTGCGACCCGGGCTGCACGTGGTCTGCGTGGCGGGGGAGAGCCCGCTGCTGCGTGGTGAGCGCGCGTTCCGCATCGCCAACCGGGTCGACGTGCTGGCCGCCTCGCTGCGCCCGGCGCGCGGCACCCGCCGGGAGATGGTGCGCTTCGCCGACTTCCGGGCCGAATGGCTCTGGCACCGCGACGATCCCGGGCCCGGCGAGAGCGAGCGCGGCGCGATCCTGTACTTCCACGGCGGCGGTTTCGTGGCCGGCGGTCTGCACAGCCATCGCCGCCACGCCGCGCGCATCGGCCGGGCCGCGGGGCTGCCGGTGCTGAACGTGGACTACCGGCAGCTGCCCGTCGGGCACATCACCGACACGGTCGAGGACGCCCTGACCGCGTACCGGTATCTGCTCGAGGGCGGCCGGACCGCCGAACGCATCGTGTTCGCCGGTGATTCGGCGGGCGGGGGACTGGTCTTCATGGCCGCGCTGGCCGCTCGCGCCAGGGGGATGGCACTGCCCGCCGGTCTCATGGCGATCGCGCCCTTCGCCGATCTCGATCCCGCGACCCGGTTCGCCCATCCCAACGATCGCACCGATTCGATGCTCTCGGCCCGGGCGCTGTCGATCCCGGCGCTGATCGGTTTCGCCCGGGACGGTGTGCTGGATCCGGCGTGGTCGCCGGTCAATCACGATTTCACCGGAATGCCCCCGGCGCTGATCCAGGTGAGCGACATCGAAGTGCTGTTGCCGGACTCGGAGGCGCTCGCCGAGCGCTGCGCCGAGGCCGGGGTTCCGCACACCCTCCAGATCTGGAACAACGCCATCCACGTCTTTCAGGCCGGCGCGGACGTGCTGCCGGACGCCCGGGCGGCGGTCACCGAGATCGGGTCCTTCATCCGCCGCGTGATCGAGGGTCGCGCACTCGGATTCGCCGATCGAACCACGGCCGCCTGATCGGCCCGTCGAAGAGGAAAACCACCCTATGAGCTCCAGCAACACACCGGTCTTCGAAGTCCTCGTCATCGGCGCGGGTTTCGGCGGCATCGGCACCGGAACGGCCCTGCGCCGCGTGGGCGTCGAGAACTTTCTGATCATCGACAAATGGGACCGGGTCGGCGGCACCTGGAACGCCAACACCTATCCCGGCGTCGCGGTCGACGTCCCCGCGCCGATCTACAACTTCTCCTTCCAGCAGCGGTCGAGCTGGTCGCGATTCTTCCCGCCGGGCAACGAGATTCAGCGCTACGCGGAGGAGGTCGTCGATCGGCAGGGATTGCGCGGCAAGCTCCGGCTGGGGTGCGGTGCGACCGAGGCGCGATTCGACGAGGCCGCGGATATGTGGCGGGTGCGCACCACGGACGGTGACGAGATCACCGCGCGGTTCCTGGTGAGCGCCGTCGGGGCGCTGGAACAGCCCAAGCCACCGGCGATTGCGGGTATCGAGGACTACGCCGGGCGCCTCATGCACACCGCGCGCTGGGATCACTCCTACGACTTCACCGGCAAGCGCGTCGCGGTGATCGGCACCGGCGCCACCGCGCTGCAGGTGATTCCACGGTTGGCCGAACAGGTCGAGCACCTGACGGTCTTCCAGCGCACCGCCATCTGGGTGGCGCCCAAACCCGACTTCCCCATGGGCGCGCTGAGCAATCGGGCACTGGATTTCCCGCCCGCGCAGCAGGCGGTGCGGCTCATCGGCAATGTCGCGGTGAACGCGTTCCTGGGTGTCGGCTTCGCACTCTCGGACTATCCGCGCGCGACCTCGGCGGTACTCGGCGCGGGCGAGCGGGCGCTGAAAGCCTATCTGCGCACCCAGATTCGCGATCCGGAGCTGCGCCGGGCGCTGACCCCGAGCTACCGGCTCGGTTGCAAACGGCCGTCGATCTCCAACACCTACTTCCGCACCTACACCCTGCCGCACGTTGACCTGGTCACCGACCCGATCGCGAAGTTCACCGCGGGTGGAATCGTCACCGACGACGGGACGTCGCGGGAGTTCGACATGGTGGTCACCGCCACCGGCTTCCAGGTGATGGACAAGGGCGCGACGCCGCCCTATCCCGTCTACGGTTGCGGTGGAATCGAATTGGGCGATTTCTGGGATCGGAACAAGTACCAGGCGTACGAGGGCGTGTCGGTTCCCGCGTTCCCCAACATGTTCCACATCTTCGGGCCCTACGGGTACGCCCCCGGCTCGGTCATCCCCCTCATCGAGGCCACCGCCGCGCACAGCGCCCGCGCGATCGGGGAGGCCCTGCGCCGCCGCGCGACCCGCGTGGAGATCCGGCGCGAGCCGCACGAGGCGTACTTCGAGCGCATGTACGCCCGCAACAGGAACACCTATCTGTTCAAGCAGGGCTGTGCCGAGTCTCGCACGTACTACATCAACTACCAGGGCGACGGGCCCGCCTTCCGCGCCACCACCCAGGCCGGAATGTATTGGAGCAACCGGCATTTCCCGCTCGACCACTACCGGTATTCGACGGTACGGCCGGTGCGTTCGGACCCGCGTGCCGAGCCCGTGCACGCCCTGATCGAACCCTGACATCACCCGGCCCGAGGGATCGGCCTCAGGGACCGTCGCGGCGCTCGGCCGAAGCGCCCGCACAGATTGGATGAGCAATGAGTATCACGTCGTTCCTGCACACACAGCACCCTTCTTCGGTGCCGGCCGTCGACGACACCCTCTTCGACACCGCGGCGCTGGTGTTCACCGTGGAGAAGGAGTTCGACGCCCCGGTACACGCGGTGTGGACCGCCATCGACGACGACCACGCGTGGAAGTGGCTGCCGTTTCCGGGCGTCGGGGTGATCTACGATTCGCCCGCCCGGGGCGTCGGCGTCGTGCGCGAGATGGGTTCGGTCTTCGGGCCCGTGCGCGCGCTGTGGGTCGAGCGCGAGAAGTTCTGGCGGTACGAGCCGAATCAGCGCATCACCTTCGGTGTGGTGAGCGGCAATTGGATGCAGTACCTGCTGGTGCGCCAGTACGGCGAGGACAAGGTCTTCCGCGATCTCGGAAACGGCCGCACCGGGGTTGTGTGGAAGGTCGCCGTCACCCCGCGCCTGCCGCTGCGGTTCACCACCTGGTTCCCGCCGGTCTGGCGCCTGGCCTATCGGATCGGGGGTATCGGGCCCCTGTTCGTCCGGCGCGTGCATCGGATCGCGGGCGAGGCCCGGCCGTCGCTGCGGTCGGTGCACACCAACGGCGTCGCCGCGCCCGCGCCGCGCGGCCGGACCGCCGAGGAGGGCGTGAAGTGAGTCGTACCAACGGATTCCGGGCCGCGTACGCCGGCCCGCTCGAACAGCCGCGGCACGAGGTCGTGGTCATCGGCGCGGGGATCGGCGGCATCTGCGCCGGGGTGAAGCTGCGGGAGATCGGGATCGAGGATTTCCTGATCGTGGATCGGGTCGCCGGTCTGGGCGGCACCTGGTTCAGCCACAGCTACCCCGACGCCGGCTGCGATATCCCGAGCACCACCTATCAGTTCTCCTTCGCCCGCAAGCCCGACTGGGATCGGCTCTTCGCCAAACGGGACCAGATCCTGGAGTATCTGCGCGATGTCGCGGCCGACCACGACCTGCCGCGCCGAATGCGGTTCGACACCACCATCGTTCGTGAGGTGTGGGACGAGGACCGCGGGCTGTGGCGGCTGCACGTCGATACCGGGGAGGTGATCACCGCCCGGTTCGTGATCAGTGCCGTCGGCGCGTACATCAACCCCAAGACCGAGCCGAACATCCCGGGTCTGAAGACGTTCGCGGGTGTGTCCATGCATCCCGCGCACTGGAATCACGACTACGACTTCACCGGCAAGCGTGTCGGCATCATCGGGGTCGGCGCCAGCACCATGCAGATCGCGCCCAAGCTCGCCGATCGGGCCGAGCGGCTCGACATCTATCAGCGCACGCCGCAGGTGTATCTCCCCAAGCCCGACTTCGAACTGCGGCCGTGGATGCAGAAGCTGCTCGCGTTGCCCGGCGGGTCGGCCGCGGCCAATGGCCTCGCGCAAACGGTGATCGACGCCGCGCTGCGGATCGCGATCTACACGCCCGCGCCGGTCTGGCGGGGCGGTACGCGCGTCATCGACTTCGCCGGGCGCAACGCCTACCGGGCCTGGGTGCGATACAAGGTGCGGGACAGGGAGATTCGCAAACAACTGCGCCCCGACTTCGGGATCGTGTGCATTCGCGGCGGCGCAGGCGGGGACTATCTGCCCACCCTCAACCGGGATAACGTGGAACTGGTCACCGCCGGCATCGCCGAGATCACCCCGACAGGAATCCGCGACGCCGACGGAGTCGAGCGGGAGATAGACGCCCTGGTGGTGTCCACCGGCTACGAGGTGTTCTCCGATCCGGAGAGCTACCGCCCCGGAACCGTGATCGGCCGTGACGGTTTCGATCTGGGCGTCTTCTACAACACCGAGGAGCTGAAGGCGTACTACAGCACCTCGGTGGCCGGACTCCCGAACCGCTTCATCATGATCGGCCCCTATTCCTGGACCGGCACCGCCTTCCACTATTTCGTGGAGAACGCGATGCGCCACATAGCGACGGTGATCGACGAGACCCGCCGCCGCGGCGCGTCGATAGTGGAGGTGCGCCCCGAGGCCCAGGACCGTTTCCACGCCGACATGCAGCGCAGCGGCCGAAATCTGTCCTACTACCTGCAAACTCGCTGCGAGGGCTCGAACAGCTATTTCGTCAACTCCCAAGGCAAATCCCCCTACATCCGCCCCTGGTCCCTCCTGAAGACCTACCGCAAAGCGGTCCGCTTCGACCGCGACGACTACACCTATCGCACTCCCGTGGAAGTCGACCCGTCCCCGCGGCCCCTGACCGCCGAACCCGCCCATAGTTAGCGTCCCTGCGCCCGGGATCCTCTGTCCGTGCGGAGCGGGTCGGGTGCGGGACTCCAAGGATGTCGCGGGTCCGGAGTTCTGGTTCCCTGGGCCGGCGTGGGACGACTGTCACGCGAGCGGTATCTGGGAGCGCTGAGGGGCCGGCGCGGCGGGCGTTGGCCAGCACGCTACCGGCTACCGCGAAACGTGGATCGGATACGCCCTGCTCGGGGCATCTTCGCAAGCCGGGACCGCGAATTTCTACCGATCGGGGACCGAGGCTCGCTAACCTACTCGGCAGATGCTTTTCCCGGGCTACACGGAGCAATAAGAGGTGTGTGTGATGTCTGATCCGGCCACCAACGAGCCGACGAAGAACGAGACCGAGGCGAGCCAGGGCGCTCGTCACGAGGTGGACGAGAGGCCCACCGCGTACTACCGGCTCTCCGACATCGACTTCGACTCGTAGCCGACCGATCGGCCTCGAAGATCTACCGACGCAGCTGATCTGCGCGATGCCGCGCCCGGACCGCCCGCTTCACGGCGGGGCCGGGCGCGTTGTCGTTGCACGGTCGGACGTCGGCGATCCGCGCGGCGTGCACGGCTCCCGTTCGCCGGTGGCCGAGGGCAGCAAAGCCTCAAATGGTCGCTGACACAGCGCGAGGTGGGTGACGCAGTGAATTGCCATGTGCTGTCCTCCCGTCGCGCCGCGATGGAACCGCGCCGCGGATCAGAAGATGAAGACCAACCGGCCGCGTGTGCCGCCGGCCTCGATCCGCCGGTGGGCGTCGGTCGCCTGCCACGGCAGGCAGGTGCCCGCCACCCGCAGGGTGAGTTCGTCGCGCTCGGCGGCATCCCGCAGCTGCTCCAGAGTCGCTGTCGCGCTGAGCAACTCGTAGACCGGCCGATAGGTCCGGCGGATACCGTCGCCGTTGCCGGTGCGCCCGCGCGCGGAGTAGACGGCCCCGCCCGGCACGACCGCGCCGGCTATCGCGTCGTCGAGCATGGCCGTGTCGATGATGCCGTCCACCGGCCCGCACGCGGCGAGGATGGCGCGCGCGAGCCCCGGCCCGCGGTCGACGATCATGTCCGCCCCGAGCCGGGCCACCAGATCACGATCGTCCGGCGTCGCGTCCGCGATCACCCGCATCCCCGCCGCCTTCGCGAGCTCGACGGCGAAGCCGCCCACCGCGCCCGCGGCGCCGGTCACCGCGATGGTCGACCCCTCGCCGACCAGCAGTGAATCCAGTGCCGTGCGCGCGGTGAGCGCGTTCATCAGCAGCGTCGCCGCCTCGACCGGCGTCTTGCCGCGCGGGGCGCGCACGACCGACGCCGCGTCGGCGATGACGTACTCCGCCTGTGCGCCGCAGGCCAATCGAGGGTGCACGAGCGCGATCACCGCGTCGCCGCACAGCAGCCTGCCCTCGACGCCCGCACCCACCTCGTCGATCACTCCCGCGGCGTCCCAGCCCACGACGTAGGGCCCGGCGTGCACCGGATACCACTGCGGCAGATGCTGCGCGATCGCTCCCGAGCGCGCGACGGCATCGGCGAGGTTGATGTCGGCCGCCTCGACCTTGATCCGGACCTGCCCCGGTCCCGCGTGCGGCTCGGGCAGGGTCAGCAGGGTCATCACTTCCGGCCCGCCGAAGCGTTCGAAACCGACTGCCAGCATGGAATCACTCCCTCGAAGGGCGAATGACTTTGTCGTCGAATGGATCCTGCGAGGGATCACTGTTCTCGGGGGCGGCGCCGATGCGATGACCGCGGACGTCCCGCGCGCCCGTTGCCGACAGGCGCCGTCGCCACCGCCGGACGGGGAAGCGACCATGAAATTCACTTGCTATCTGGATAGCCATACTATTGACTGCCCGATTGCTGTCAAGTAGCGGCCGCGAATACGACTCGTGACCGGCGCGTTCTCGGATAGCAGCGGTCTGGAAATTGTGTCGCTATTCGCATAGCGATAGTATGTGAATAGTGCACGCAGGCCGCACCGGTCTCGACGACAAGGAATGCCATGAACAGCCCCTTCCGTGATCCCGCCATCGCCGACGGTGAGAAGTCGCTCTACCGGATCGCACTCGGTGACGATTCCGAAGGCGCCCGGATCGTCGGCCTGATCGAGCAGGACGGCGACGCCTACATTTCGTACCTGGAGGCGGGTTCCGAGGACGCGTACAGCGTGAAGGTCGAACAGCGCATTCGCCGCACCGAAGGTCGCCTGAGTGCCGAGAGTTACCAGGCCGCTTCGTATTTCGAGGGCCGCATGGTCTCCCGCGAGGAGGGCTACTTCATCGACACGCAGCATGTGCAGTTCGGCGGCAAACTGTCCCCGTTTCCACGCGGCGTGATGCCCCTGCTCGGCGGCCTGACCCTGCTGCGCGGCCTGGACTTCCGCCCCGGTGCGAAATCCAAAATCGATCTGTGGCTGGCGTTCTCGATCCACTGGCCGCTGGAGGTCAAGGTGGAGAAGCGCACCCGAGTCGATGTCCCCGCCGGCACTGTCGATGCGTGGCAGGTCCGCATGCGCCCCAGCTTCAGTCACATGAACGCCCTCCTGGACAAGGTGGTCTCCGGCTTCCTGCCCCCCTTCGTCGCCCACTTCGAAGCCGCCGCGCCCCACCGCATGGTCCGCTTCAGCTTCCCGAGCGGCCCGCTTCCCTGGCAGCCCCGAGCGGTGGTGGAGCTCACCGACTGACGCCGACGCGTGGGCGAGCGCCGCGGTGTCGACCAACGGCAGGCGGTCCGCGCTGAGCCGCTTTCAGCGATCTGGGGCACCCCGACCGGCGCCGGTGATGTTCATCATCCCGGCTGCTCGAGATTGCTTGTCCGACAGTGAATGTCGGTTGCCCGTCTTAGGCTGTACCGCATGTCTGGTGACCTGCGTTGGACGTTCGATATCTACGGAATGATCGGTGACAACGAAGGGGAGGGAGTCTATGAGGCGGTAACCCGACTGCTCGAAGACCAGGATCTGAGCACTCACGTCCGCCTGGGCGTCGCCATGGCGGACCATATGTGGACGGTATACGGCCGCAGCGAGTCTCCCCTTCCTGTCCCCGACTTCGAGCAGTGGCGGCAGGCTTTCGACGGGTCGCTGCGTGCGTCGATCGAAAGAGCCGTCCCGACAGCCGATATCACCATCACCTGGAAGGTTTTCCCGGCTGATCCGACCCCATAATTCGGGGCACAGCGAATTTCTGAAGTCTAAGTATTTCACTCCTGCGGGTCGCTACCTTTCATCGACCGCTCCCGTAGGAAGAGGACTCGATGATCACCACCGCCACCGCCGGCCGCCGATTCGGCTGGGCTACAAAGGTTTCCTTGCTGGCGACGGCGCTGGCGTTCGCCGCCGCGCCGACCGCGTCCGCCGAGGCGACTTTCACCATCAGCGGTCAGCACACGACCTACTACGTAGGCAAGACGTACAACCTGAACGCCCCGATCGGCACGACCTATATTTACGAGACCCCGACGGTGAACTTCTACGACAACGGCCGCTGTGTCGGCAGCACCTACGTCGTCCCAACTGGCGACCAGTTCCCCCGTTTCACCCGGATGGCCTGGGTCCCCACCACCCCCGGCACCCACACCCTGCGAGCCCAGTCGGGATTCATCACCAAGGAACTGGTGGTGACGATCGAGGCCGCCCCCGCCGACAGCACCCCCGATCCGCAGCCGGAGGAGGACCCCTGCGTGTCGTTCGGCAGCTCCGATTACCTCCGCACCGGGTCGATGTGAGCGCCCGAGATCCCCGCCGCTGAAGCTCGGCTAAGCGGTCGGTGCGGTCCGGTGCGGCCTTTCGATCTTCCGGTACTCGCGCTGGTGGGTCCGCTCAGCGCGGTGCGCGGCAGATGAGATGTCAGCGATGGCCCTTCGCTGTCACCGAAGGGGTCGGTTTGCTCACGAAGTCATCAATTGTTCTGTAGCACACAAATGGTCGTCCGCGTCCGCGCAGTCCTGTGGCAAAAGGGGTTGATCGTCCCGCCGGGGCGAGACAGGCTTTGGCGGTGACGAACAGTTCCGAAGACCTGCGGTTGTGGGACGCGGCCGCCGACAAGTACGCCGCGACAGTTCTGGGATCGGACGACAGCTTCTATCGGCGGATCGACACGTTCCTGTGGTCTCGCCTGGGTGCTGTGGACGACCTCGATGTTCTGGACCTGGGGGGCGGCCACGGATGGCTGGCCGAGCGAATGCGTCTGGCAGGGGCGCGCGTCACCGGTGTCGACGGCAGCGGGGCGCTGTTGGCCGCCGCCCGATCGGACTATCCCGAGATCGACTTCCGTCAGCACGATCTCGCCCGCGGCCTTCCCGAGGCGGCCCGTCGGTATGACCGAGTCGTCGCGCACATGGTCTTGATGGACATCCCCGTGCTCGATCGACTGATTGCCGATGTCGCTGCCGCACTTAAGGATTCTGGCGTGTTCGTCTTCTCGATTCTGCACCCGGCCTTTTTCAGCCACGCCATCGTCGACGACCCCGACGGAAACCGCTACCGCAAGGTGACCGGATATCTGGAACCCAAAACCCGGTGGGTGGACTCCTTCGGCGGACACCGCCACTACCATCGGCCGCTGTCGTGGTACGTCGAACAGTTGACAGCCCACGGCCTCGTCGTCACCGGCATACACGAACCACCTTCTTTGCCGCACAACGACATTCCGGAAGCCGAATGGACCGACTACCAACGATGGTTCAGCACCATTCCCACCATGTTGGCGATGTCGTGCGCACCCGCCAAGCATCCACCGAATCGGCACAGCAGCTGATACCTCGGGCTCTCGACCGGCACCCCGGTGAACTGGGTTCGGGTGACAGTCCGCGTCGGACTCGGCTGCCCGGCTGAACTCGGGCAGTTGAGCACAGTGCTACACGTGCGCCTCAGCCGCCCCAGAAGTAGATGAGATCCCTATTGGCACACTTGGATTCATACATCCATCGGATCTGCTGATCGACCTCGGCCCAGTCGATTTCCGCCTCTTGCTCGGCTATCCACTCGTCTATGGTTTCGATGTTGTATTTCTTGTCCTGGCTACTGCAGCCGTTCCATTCGGGCCGTGGCAGCAGATCCTCGAACGGGCGGTCGTAGAGGAGATCAATCATATCTCCGTCCCAGTGGAACAAGAGATCGTCGATATACGGGCCGAGATCTGCGCAGATCAACTCCAGTGCCTCGGTGTATTCCTCAGCGTGTTCCTCTTCGAACGGCCCGCCCGCGAAGATCGTTCGCAACGCTGTACGGACGTTTCCGATGTGTGCCTCCTGATCATCCAGATCGAAGGTCACTGCCAGTTCCCTGGAGTTCTTGGCCAGGAGTCGATTCAGGAAGGCTTCATCCTTGGACCCGATGACGGCTTTCAGCTCCGCTTCGTCGACAAGGTAAACGTGCAAGATATGGCCCACGACGCAAGGCTAGCCGGGCGAACTGACAAGGCGTGGACGACGAATTATCGTGCACTATCACAGTAGATTTGGCGGAAACCGCCACGGATGAGCCGATAGTGCACGATAAGTAGAGTCTCCCGCGCCTCTGCGGTTGAGGACCTTCTGCTGAAGCCGGACGAGCGTGGCCACCCGACGCAGTGGCCGCTACGACCGGCGCGGAGTGCGGCGGCATGCGTTGATCGTGGTGCGCGACGGCTTTCCTCCGGACGTACGACGCGTTACTTCGCGACATCGCGAGCGGACCCGCACGGAGCGGAACGCCCGAAGCCATACGGCCCGAACAGTATCGGGGCTCGGCCTCGGGCGTCGTAACGTCCGTGCGGCAGTCAGTCGCGGTGGAACGCGAGCCTGGCGGGCAGGCGCCTGAAGGCCAGGCTCGCGCCGCTCTGGGCCAGGTCCATCGTCGGAATCGAGCAGATCGCGCGCAGGAGGCCGGGGGAGAGGCGGTGGAGCAGCCAGGCGGCGGTCGCATCGAAATTCACCGGGACCACGGCGAGGTTGTAGCGGACCGCGCGTTGTACGGCGCGGGCCACCATGTCGGGGGTCGCGAAGCTGTAGCGGGACTGGGCGTCGGCGAAGTGGGTGCGGAACTCCTCGATCGCCTCGGTATCCCGGCCGCCTACCAGGGTGGCGTTGGCTGCCAGCTGTGTGCGGGTCACGCCGGGGCATATCGCGCTGACGCCGATGTTCCTGGGCGCCAAGTCGGTTCGCAGGGACTCGGCCACCATGAGCGCGGCCGCCTTGGACGCCGAGTAGGACGGGGCCACGCGGTTCGGCGTCCACGCCGCGCCCGACGCGATGACGACGATGTGACCTGGCCGACCGCTGCCCACCATTGTCGACCCGACGACCCGGCTGCCGTGCACGATCCCGTGCACGTTGATCGCCATGACCTTCTCCCAATCCTGCGGGGTCTGGTCGAAGAACGCGCCGCCCACCGCGATCCCGGCATTGTTGACGAGGATGTCGGGCACCCCGAAGCGGGTGATCACCTCGGCGGTCACCGACTCCCATTGCTCGGGGTCGCGCACATCGAGCGCGTAGGCGTGGCAGCTGCCCTCGGCCAGCTTCACCGTCTGCTCTGCCGCGGCGAGGTCGATGTCGGTCGCGATGACGACATCGCCGGCGGCCGCCTGGCGCAGCGCGATCGCGCGGCCGATCCCGCTGCCCGCACCGGTGATGATGACGACGCGCCCTCGTTTGTTCGCAACGGGGCCGTTGAACGGAATTCTCATGATCAGTTCCAATTCGCTTGTCTGTGAACGCCTATCGCGCGATGAGGCCGGAGCGCGCGACGACGGTGCTACGTGGCGGCCGGCGCGGGCTCGGACGTGGTCGCGCCGGCAGGCTCCGAGGTGTTCGCCGGCTGAGCTCCCGCCACCGTCCGGAACGTGTAATCCACTGCGGGATCGAAGGTTTCGCTGTGATCCCACAGCGAGTTCCGGAATCCCTGCGACGGCCGCAGAATCGGCGTCTCGCCCCGGGCGTTGGAGAAGTAGCTGCGCACGTTGTGCCGCTTGACCTGCCGCTCCACCAGATACTCCTGGGCGACGACGGTGAACGGACTGGTGATCATGGCCCGGTGCCAGGCGTCGTGCGCGGCCGGAGTCACCTCGGCGACCTGCGCTCCGCGCGCCCGCGCCTCGGTGATGACCCGGGCGACGTGCAGCCCGGAGCTTTCCATCATGCTCATCCAGGTCACCCCGCTCCAGCCGTACGGCCCGTACAGGAACCAGCGATTGGGCAGGCGCGGCATGGTGACACCGGCGTACGCCTGCATCCCGTTCGCGCGGTAGAACTCGCCGAGATCGAGCCCGTCGCGGCCGGTGACCGCGCCGATCGGGAACGACTCCGGATCCGACGCGACCTGGAATCCGGTGGCCAGCACGATCATGTCGTACTGGCGCTCGACGCCGTCGGCGGTGCGGATGCCGTGTTCGGTGAACCGCTCGATCGGTGTGGTCAGCAGCTGCCCGTTCGCCCGGCTGAACGTCTGCAGGAATCCGCGCCCGAACGTGGGCATGTTCGCCATGATGCCGTGGCGGGGGACGAGCGCCGCGCGGGCCCGCGCATCCTTCACCTGGAAGCGCAGATACACCCGGTAGGCCGCGCGCAGCGCAGCCTCGGCCGCGGTGACCAACGCCAGCGCGGCGCGCTTGGGCAGTCGTTCGGCCGCCACGACAATCGCCTGGTACGCATACCAATTGGCCATGTACGCCGCGGTATGGAAGCGCTGGGAGCGCATGAGCGCGCGCCCGATCCGGCCGAATGCGAAGTCCGGCTTGGGAAAACACCACGTCGCGGTGCGCTGGTAGACGTCGAGCTGGGCCACATCCGGTGCGAGTGACGGCACGATCTGCATAGAACTCGCGCCGGTGCCGATCACCGCGACCCGCTTGCCGGCGTAGTCGTAGGAGTGGTCCCATCCGGCCGAGAGCATCAGCTTGCCCCGGTATCGCTCCACATCCGGGATGCCGGAGTTCGAGCGCGGTTCCAGGAAGAAACCGGTCGCGTTGAGCACGTACCGCGCGGTGAGCGTGGTCCCGTCGTCCAAATGCAGTGTCCAGAAACCATTGTCGTCGTCCCACACCTCACGCTCCACCGAGACCCCGAAGCGGGCGCGCTCGTACAGCCTGTGCTCGCGGGCCACCCGCCGGCAGTACTCGCGCACCTCGGCGCCGGGCGCGAACACCCGCGACCACCGGTTCGGGGCGAAGGTGAATTCGTACGAGGTCGAGGGCACATCGAGCGCGACGCCCGGGTACGTGTTGGCGATCCAGGTGCCGCTGAAATCCGCGCGCCGGTCCAGGATCACGAAGTCGTCGATGCCCGCGCGACGCAGCTGGCACCCCGCCGCGATACCGCCGACGCCCGCGCCGACCACCACGGCTTCCAGTTCGGGCAGTGGCCCGGCGGGCACGCGCTTCCTGGTGTTCGAACCCATGTTCCGACTCCTGTCGATCGTCCTTGATCCCGCTCGCGGCCGAAGAATTCGCGGCGTCGCGAGCCCGGCGGTTCGGTTGATGCGCATCACCCTGAAACGGATAGTAAACCTATTGGAATAGTGATGCAATCTGGATTTCTAGCAAATCTCCATGGATCTGGATCGTCTCTGAACTGGGACTTGTAGTCGATCCCAACGGGGTTCGGCTCAGCTCGCGTACGGGCTACCAGCGTCCGGCTGGGAGCGCGCTGTTCCTTGCCGTGTCGTAGATATCTGGATATTGTGGCTATCTGAACGCTTCGGGAAGCGCTCCCAGCGCCCCGAAAACAGGAGGTTCTGCAATGGCGCAAAGCTCTACTCGGCACCCGGATTCCGGTCGGCACGCGGGGGAGTCCACGCTCGCCCGGGCCGCGCTCGACCGGCTCGCCCTGACGATGATCAAACCGACGGCCATCAAGCTCTGGTACGCGTCGGTCATCGCCGTGAGCGCGGCGATCCTCGTGGTCACCGTGCTGCTGCTCGTCTACGTCCTGCCCGAGGGCTCGGATATCGCCGGGACCGTGGAGTTCTACGAGAAATACAACACCCTGCTGCGGGTGGTCTCGGCCGGTCTGGCGCTGATGTTCGTGCTCGGCGGCGTCTGGTCGGCGGCGTTCATCGGGACCCTGTGGGCCGCGGACACCAGCCGCAACCGGGTCTACACCTGGTCGGCGATCTTCAGCGAGATCCTGGTGCTCGGCCTGTTCTTCGCCGAATCCGGAATCTTCGCGGCGACGGTGCTGCTGTCGGGAAACTCCCCGGATTCGATCATCCACGCCCTGCACATCGTCGCGCTGGTCTCCGCGGCGCTGCTCGGGCCGGTGTGGGTGCCCTTCGCCCTTGCGGCACTGCTGATCTCGCGGCGCACCGGTCTGTTCCCACGCTGGTTCAACCACCTGTGCGTCGCGGTGATCGTGGTCGACATCTGCACGATCACCGGCGTTTTCACGCTGTCCGGCCCGCTCAACGGCGAGAACGGCATGATCGGGGCTTTCGCCGGCGTGCTGTGCCCGGTGCTGTGGGTGGCGGGCACCGTCGCCTGGGAGTTCGTGGACTGGGCCCGGGACCGCGCCGACGCGCTGATCGCCGGCGCGGAGAGGTTCGCGGAATCCATTGGACACGAGACTGTTTCGGAGGTGGTCGGCCGTGGATGAGCAGACGATCCGCCCGCGGTACGAGGTCGCCGTGATCGGGGCGGGTCCGGGCGGCATCGCCGCGGGCGCCAAGCTCCGGATGAGCGGTATCGACGACTTCGTCATGCTCGAACGCGCCGAGGACGTCGGCGGCAGTTGGCACGAGAACAGTTACCCCGGCATCGCCGTGGACGTGCCCTCGACCACCTACCAGTACTCGTTCGCCCGCAAGCCCGACTGGACCCGGTTCTTCGCCCACGGGCCCGAGGTGCAGCGGTATCACGCCGACGTGGCGCGCCGCTTCGGCCTCTACGAGCGAATTCGATTCAACGCCAACGTCGAACGCGAGGTCTGGGACGAGCGGGCGCGATGCTGGACCCTGCACCTCGAGGACGGTTCGGTGGTCACGGCGCGGTTCGTGATCAGCGCGATCGGCGCGTTCGTCCGGCCCAAGGGTGACGTCGGCATTCCCGGCGCGGACACCTTCGCGGGCAAGGTTCAGCACCCCACATCCTGGGACGGCGACTTCGAAATGCGCGGGCAGCGAGTCGGGATCATCGGCACCGGAGCCAGTGCGGTGCAGATCATTCCGGCTATCGCGCCCGAGGTCGAGCACCTCACCGTCTTCCAGCGCACCCCGGTGTGGTCGGTGCCCAAGCCCGACTTCGTCGTCCCGGCGATCATGAAGAAGGCGCTCGCGGTGCCCGGGGTGTCCGCGGCCATCAACGGAATCGCCTTCGTGGCCGTGGATCTCATACTCCGCCTGGTCTCGAACTCACCGATCGGTGTGTTCCGCCCGGCCGCGAATCGGTTCGATGCCTGGATGATCGCGGGCTATCGCCGGTACGTCCGGTTCGTGGTGAAGGATCCGGAGACCGCCGCGAAACTGAGCCCGGACTTCGGGGTCCTGGCCAAGCGCCCGACGATGTCGACCGGCTACCTCACGGCCTACAACAGGGACAATGTCGCGCTGGTGACCGATCCGATCGCGGAGATCACCCCCGGCGGCGTCCGGACCCGCGACGGGGTGCTGCGCGAACTGGACGTGCTCGTCCTGGCCACCGGATACGAGGTGTTCTCCGACCCCGAAACCTACCTTCCCGGAACGGTTGTCGGCCGGGACGGCTTCGACCTGGCGAAGTTCTACCGCGCCGAGGGCCTGCAGGCGTACCAGAGCGTCTCGGTGCCGGGCCTGCCGAATCGCTGGACGCTGGTCGGTCCCTACTCCTGGAGCGGGACCAGTTGGCACGCCTTCGTGGAGACGACCGCAGATCACGCGATCCGGGCGATAGCCGAGACCCGGCGGCGCGGTGCCGACGTCTGCGAGGTGCGCGCGGACGCCGCCGAGCGATATCACCGCGAGGTGCACGCGCGGGCCGAGGGCGTGCGCTACTACCTGTGCGAACTGAACGGGCACGTGCCGACGTACTACCGCAACTCGCAGGGGGACAGTACCTACATCCGGCCGGAGAGTTTCTTCGCCGCCCGGCGGCGCACGCGCGAGTTCCCGCTGGACGATTACCGTTACGAGACAGCGGAATCGACCGGTGAGCGCGCCCCGAGCGATGGCGCGAAACCGGTGCCGAACGCGGTGTGAGACCGCTGCCGCCCGGTGGTTGTCACCGCCGGGCGGCAGCGCGGGGTCAGCGAGCTTCGCCGGCGATGCTCACGGTGGCGGCGTGTTCGAGGATCCGCCGCACCCACAGCCGGATCGTCTCGGCCAGCAGCCGGGCGGACTCGTCCGCGGTGATCGACTCGCCCGCCGAGCCGAGAATCAGTCCCGCGCCGGTGGCGAAGATCGCGCGGACCGCGTCCTCGGTCATCGGGTCATCCGATGGAATGCCCTCCGGCAGAAAGTCTTCCAGCAGTACTCGGCCGGATTCGACGACGCGCCTGATCATCTCGGCGGTGTTCTCCCGCTGTGCGGCGCTGCGCATGATGATGATCAGGTACTCGGCGCCGAGGATCAGCAGCGAGGTGTCGGTGGACGAGCGGGTCCACCAGCGCGCGAGCACCTCGAGACGGGCCTCCATGTCCTCGGGCGCCGCGATCAGCAACGGCATCAGCTTCGCCAGTTCGCGGCCCAGGCCGCGCTGGATGACCTCGGCGCAGAGGGCTTCCTTGTTGTCGAAGTTGCTGTACAGCGCGCCGATGGTGCGACCGGCCTCGGCAGCGATGGCCGCGATGGAGGTGGCGTGATAGCCGTCGGCGAAGAAGAGTCGTTCGGCCGCGTCCAGGAGCGTTTCGCGAGTGTGAGCCTGGCTTTCGGCTCGGGTGAGGACTTTACGCGTCGCCATCGGCGGTCGACCTCTCGCTGCCCGTGGTTCGCCCCATCGCGGGATTGACGATCACCATCCCTTGGATAGTATGACTATGTAAATAGTAACACAATGTGTACTTTGCGAGGGGAGGGGTCCGCATGGGCGAGCGGGTTCCCACGGGCCGGATCGCGCGCGGGCGCAAGCTCGGAATGCTGGCCGCCGGGCAGGCCGCCCGCGGGGCGACCGTCAAGCTGAGCATGATCGGCCGCTCCGACCGGGCGCGCGAGATGCTGGCGCAGCGATCGACCATCGAGGCGGCCGAACAGGTGGTGGATGTCCTGGGCAGTATGAAGGGCGCGGCCATGAAGATCGGGCAGATGTTCTCGATGATTGATCTCGACCTGGTGCCGGAGTCGCACCGCGAACGCTTCCGGGGCAAGCTCGCGGCGCTGCGCGATTCGGCGCCCGCCGTCGAATTCCCGGCCATGCGCGCGGTGATCGAGAACGAATACGGCCCGCTGGCAACGGTTTTCCGGGACTTCGACGAGAAGCCCATCGCCGCCGCGTCGATCGGGCAGGTGTATCGGGCCACGCTGCGCGACGGCCGTGCGGTCGTGGTCAAGGTGCAGTATCCGGGGGTCGAACGGGCGGTGCGGGCGGACCTGCGCAATCTGGCCTTGTTCGCCAAGCTCTCTAAGTCGATGTGGCCGGCGCTGAGCGGGGGCGAGTTGATCGACGAGGTCGCCCGCAACCTGGAATCGGAGCTGGACTATCGGCGCGAGGCGCACACCCAGCACGCGGTGGCGGCGCACTATCGCGGGCATCCGTTCATCGTGGTGCCCGACAGTGTGCCCGAGCTCTGCTCGGACCGGGTACTGGTGACCGAATACCTCGAGTCCGAGTCGTTCGACCACATGCGGACGCTGCCCGCCGCGGATCGCGATCACATCGGTGAGCTCATCTACCGGTTCTATGTCGGATCGCTGTACGAACGCGGTGAGTTCTGCGGTGATCCGCATCCGGGCAACGTGCTGCTGGCCGCCGACGGGCGGGTGGGGTTCATCGACTTCGGTCTGTACAACCGGATGAGTCCTGCCGACGTCGAATTCGAGCGCGAGCTCGGGCGGCTCGCGTGCGAGCAGCGGGCGGATGATCTCTACGCGCTACTGGTTCGCCGCGGCATCGTGGATCCCGACGCCGGTGTCGATCCCGAGGAATGCCTGGGATACATCTGGTCCGCGTCGGCGTGGAATCTGGCCGACGAGGAGATCGCCATCACACCGGAAATCGCCACCGCCGCGGTGGTTTCCGCGGTCGATCCGCGGGTCGCCGAATTCAGTGCGGTACGGCATCAGATGCTGCCGCCCGAACACGTCTTCTCCCGCCGCGCGGACTTTCTGACCTTCGGGATCCTGGGGCAGCTCGGGGCGACGGGCAATTGGCACAGCATCGCGCGCGAGTGGCTCTATGGGGACGCTCCGGTCACCGAGATCGGGCGGGTGCTGGCCGCGCGCGCCCGCTCCTGAGGGTTCACCGGCCGTCGGTGGCGGAACGCTTTGGGCATCTGCACAGAACCGGATAGTCTCGGTACTCGAAATATCGAACTATGTGCTGGCCGGCCCGTCGGCGGACGACATCGGAGGATCGGATGGCGGCTCGTAAAGTGTTGACCCGCGCCGAGAGTCAGGCGCGCACGCGCGATGAGTTGATCGAGGCCGCCGAAGTCCTGTTCTACGCCAACGGCTACTTCTCGACCTCCCTCGCCGCGATCGCCGCCGAGGCCGGCCGCACGATCGGCGCGGTGTACAGCAATTTCGAGAGCAAGGAAGCGCTGTGCCTCGAGGTGCTGCGCGGCTGGGGCAACTCCTCGCTGTCTCGGCTGGTCAAGGCGATCGCCGCCGGTGACGGCAGCCTCGACCAGCGCCGCGACGCCATCAGCTCGTGGTGGTCCGCCGAGATGGCGGCCAATCGCGCCCCGATGATCCTGGCCGCGGAGTACGCGATCAGCGTGATCCGCGATCCGGGTCAGCGCGAGGTCACCATCGAGGCGGTCGAACGGATAGTCGAGTCCGGCCGGGTCCTGTTCCTGGAACACCTGCCCGAAGGCGCCGAGGTCACCGGCCCGCTGGTGGACAGCGCCGTACGCGGCGTACTGAGCACCGGCGTCGGCCTGGCGGTCGGCCACGTCGCCGGCGTCATGGAGATCGAGAAGTCGGTCGAGGTCCTCACGGCCACAATGGAGTTCTGGCTCGAGCGCCTGGGCGGCGCGATCGAGGAAGTAGGCCGCCCCGCCGACCGAGGCTGACGATCCGACCGAGGCTGACGATCCGACCGGTTTCGTCGTATTCCGGACAGGACTATCCGGTTCACGTGGTCCGGCGGAGACGTTCGTGGGGGATGTTCGAGAGGTAGCGCGTCGCCGACCGGACAGTAGGACTTCGTCATGAGCCATGTGATCACCGAGGACGGGACCCGGATCTTCTACAAGGACTGGGGGCCCGCGGACGGGCAGCCGGTCCTGCTCAGCCACGGATGGCCGTTGAACTCCGACGCGTGGGAGAGTCAGGCGCTCTTTCTCGCCGAGAACGGGTGCCGGGTCATCGCGCACGACCGGCGGGGGCACGGCAGGTCGACGCAGACCTGGACCGGCAACGAGATGAACACCTACGCGGACGATCTCGCCACCCTGCTCGACACCCTCGACCTCACCGGGGTGACGCTCGTCGGGCATTCCACCGGCGGCGGGGAGATCACCCGGTACGTGGGCAGGCACGGGTCGGCGCGGGTGGCCAAGCTCGTGCTCGTCTCGGCGGTGCCGCCGTTCATGCTGCGGACCGAGGACAACCCCGAGGGGCTGCCGATCGAGGTGTTCGACGGCATCCGCGCGGGCGAGCGCGCCTCGCGATCGCAGCTCTATCGCGATCTCGCCGACGGGCCGTTCTTCGGCCACAATCGGAACGGTGATGTCCCGCAAGGTGTTCGGGACTCCTTCTGGTTGCAGGGCCTGGCTTCCGGGCACCGCAACGCCTACGAATGCATCGCCGCGTTCTCGGCCACCGATTTCCGGGACGACCTGGCTCGCGTCGACGTCCCGACCCTGGTCATCCACGGCGACGACGATCAGATCGTGCCGTTCGAGGTCGGCGGGCAACGCTCGGCCAAGCTCGTCGCCGGCGCCGAGCTGATCGTCTACGCCGGCGCCGGACACGCCCTGCCCGACACCGAGAAGCAGCGCCTGTCCCAGGACCTGCTCACCTTCATCCGCTCGTGATCACGGAGGACACCACAATGAATCAGCCGGCCCCCACCGCCACACCGCCCATCGTTCTCATTCACGGCCTCTGGATGACGCCCTCCAGCTGGGACACCTGGGCCGGACGCTTCCGCGCGCGCGGCCACCAGGTCATCACCCCGGGCTGGCCGGGCATCGACGACCGCTCCCCGGCCGACGTGCGCAAGGATCCCAGCGGGCTGAAGGGGGTCGGCATCGTGCAGATCGTCGACTCCTACGCCCGGATCATCGAGGCGCTGCCCGAGAAGCCCATCATCATGGGGCATTCGTTCGGCGGCATCTTCACCCAGATGCTGGCCGATCGCGGCTACGGCGTCGCCGCGGTCGGCGTCGCCCCCGGCCAGCCCGCGGGCATCCTGACCCTGCCCTACTCGACGCTGCGCACCGGACTGCCGATTCTGTCGAATCCGTTCGGGCGCAACGGCGCCAAGCCGATCTCCAAGGCGCACTTCCACTACACCTTCGGCAACGACCTGAGTCGTGAGGAGTCCGACCGCGAGTGGGAGGCCAGCGCGGTGAACTCCTCGAACCGAGTGTTCTTCGAAGGGGTGCTGTCCCTGCCCCGGGAGAACGGCGGCATCACCGCCGTCGACTTCCAGAAAGCCGATCGCGCGCCGCTGCTGCTCATCTCCGGTGAGATCGACAATGTCGCGCCGCCCGCCATTCAGAAGGCCACCCTGGCCAAGTACGCCAAGGGCACCGCTCTGGTGGAGCGCGTGGAATTCCCGGGCCGCACCCATCGCCTGGTCAGCCAGGACGGCTGGGAGGAGATCGCGGACTACGCCCTGGACTGGTCCCTGAAGAACTCGGCGAAAGGCTGATCGGACATGTCATCGACGGCAGGTAGATCGTTCCGGCGCGGCCCGCTGGCGGCGGCGCTCACCGCGGCGGTACTGGCCCTGGCGCCGCTCGCCCCCGCCTCCGCCGCGCCCGCGGACCCCACGGTGGTGCTGGTGCACGGCGCGTTCGCCGACGCCTCCAGCTGGGACGGCGTGGTCGCGGAACTGCGCGAGCGCGGGTATCGCGTTGTCACCGTGGACAATCCGCTCCGGGGACCGAGCAACGACGCGCAGGCCGTACAGCGCACGCTCGACACCATCGACGGACCCGTTGTGCTGGTGGGACATTCGTACGGCGGCGCGGTCATCACCAACACCCACGACGACAAGGTGAAGGCCAACGTCTACATCGCGGCGTTCGCGCCCGCCCAGGGTGAGTTCGTGCAGGGGCTGCTGAGCCCGATCCAGTTCCCCGGCAGCCGAATCCTGCCGCCCGCACTGCAATTGAAGCCGGTCGACGGGGGATTGGACGGCTACATCGCCGAACCCTACTTCCACGAGATCTTCGCCCAGGATGTCAGCGCGGCCACCGCGGCGACCATGTTCGATCATCAGAACTCGGCGGCGCTGTGGGCCAATCTCGAACCGAGCGGCGCACCGTCGTGGGCCACCACGCCGAGCTGGTATCTGCTCTCGCGGGACGACCGGGTGATTCCGGCCGCCTCGCAGCGCTTCATGGCCCAGCGCGCCGCGCCGGGCACCACCGTCGAGATCGACGCCTCCCACGCGTCGCTGGTCTCGCAGCCCGCGGTGGTGGCCGACACGATCCAGGCCGCCGTGACCGCGAGCCGATGATGTCTCGCGGGGAATGGTGACCCACCGGTACCGGTGCCGGACTCGGCGCCGGTACCGGCGACATATGCGGATCGCGCACTAACCGGACATCGGTCCAAGGTGTCAGAATCTGCTGACCATGCCAGCAGATATCCACCGGTCGTCACGGCCGTGACCATAGTTTTCGATACGCGGGAGCTCGCGGCGCACGAACGCGCCGACGCCATCTGCGACGCCATGCAGACCTCCTCGGTGCCCTCGCACGTGACGCACGAGGACCCCGGGGGACCGGTGCACGGCGTGTTCGAGATGTGGGAGTTCGGGACCGAGAGCGTGTTCCGAGCCGAGATGTCCGGAATCCGGCTGCGCCGCACCGAACGTCAGGTGCGCGCGTTCGAAGCGCCCATGCTCGCCGTCGCGGTGCAGCAGCGCGGCCTCGGCCGGTACGAACAGTTCGGTGATCGGTGCACGGTGCCGGTGGGCGAGTTGCACGTGATGGACCTCAACGCGCCGTACGACTTTCGCTGGAGCGGGCGCGGGGCCTCCACCTGCCTGTACGTGCCGCTGGATCGGCTGGATCTGCCGCCGCGCGTGCTGCACTCGGCGGCCCGCGCGGTGCGCGAGAGTCCCCTGTACCGCCTGACCACGGACCACATACTGGCGCTGACGGCCGCCGCGGACGCGCTCAGCGCCGGCGTCGCCGCCGTGTACACCGGCTCCGCCAGCGCGGAACTGGTTCGCGGCCTGCTGCTCTCGGCCGCCCGCCCTGATCTCGACGCGACGATCCTGCCCGGCCGGGTGCTCCTGACCCGCGTCCGCGCCTACATCCTGCGCAACCTGGGCAACCCCGACCTGGACGCGACGATGATCGCCCGCGCCCACGGCGTCTCTCCCCGCTACCTCTACAAGATCTGTGCCGCCGCCGACTTCTCCCTCGCCCAGTGGATCATCGACCAACGCCTGGAACGGGTCCGGGCCGAGCTCTCCGGCCCCCTCGCCGCCCACCGCTCGATCGGCGTGATCGCCGCCCGCTGGGGCTTTCGCGATCGTTCCCACTTCGCCCGCCGCTTCCGCCGCGCCTACGGGATGACGCCGAGCGAGTGGCGGCGCGTGATGCACGCGGGCGACGCTGGGTGGGAAGGGAATCCGCAGTGAGATCGGCGCTCGCCGACCGTTCCGCGTGGGCGGCCGAATCTCGCTTTCCGGGACCCGGATTTTCGGCGGTGAGATCCAAACCTTCGTGCGCTGTCGGGCGCAAACCCGTGCACTCCTGGCACAATGTGCTGCTCAGCGGGATCTAAGCTTCCCATTCCGGGCCTGTAGTCACACGGAGGGAGCGTTTCGATGGCCGTTCCGCGTGTGAGGTTCCGATGAACGTGCGATTGGGTTGTGGCGGGTCGGTGGTGACGCGTCTTCGTAGCCGAGGGGTCGTGACGGTCCGGGCCGCCGGTGCGCGACCACCCTTGCGACAGGTGTGGCTACCGTGACCGGGGACAAGGGTGTGCTCGTCGGGCGGGTGGCCGAACTCGAGGAGCTGAGCGGGCGGATCAGTGCCGCGCGCAACCGGGTCGGGCAGGCGTTGCGGCTGCTGGGGGAGCCGGGGATCGGGAAGACGGCGCTGGTGGAGGCCGCCGTCGCGCGGGCCGGTGGGTTCCGGGTGCTGCGGGCGGACGGGTTCGAGGTCGAGCAGGCCCTGCCCTACGCCGGGGTGCAGCGGCTGCTCGCGCGGGCGGACATTCCGCTGGACGACCTGCCCGCGCATCATCGCGAGGCGCTCGGGGTGGCGGTCGGGCACCGGACCGGGCCCGTGCCCAATCGGTTCCTCGTCGGTCAGGCGCTGCTGGGTCTGCTCGCGCTGGCCGCACGCGGCCGGCCGGTGCTGTGCGCCATCGACGACGCGCAGTGGATCGACCGGGAATCGTTGGACGCCTTGGGTTTCGCGGCCCGCCGCCTGCACGCGGACGCGGTGCTGGTGCTCTTCGCCTCGCGGCCGGACCCGGAGGTGGATGTGCATCTCGGGGGCATCGCGGTCCACCCGGTCGCCGAACTCGAGCGAGCGACGGCGATCGAATTGCTCACCGCGCGTCTGGGAGTGCGGTTCGACCCGCGCGTCGCCGCCGATATCGTGGCGGCCGTCGGCGGAAATCCCTTGGCGCTGACCGATCTCGCGCACGAATTCGATGCCAGGCAACTCGCGGACTCCTCCTTCGCCCCGCACCCGGTCGGCGCGGGGCACCGGCTTGAGCAGCTCTATCAGCGTCAGGTGCGCGCGCTGCCGCCGGACGCCCAGGACTGGCTCCTGGTGGCCGCCGCGGAGGCCACCGGGGACCTGGAACTGGTCGACGCGGCCGGCGCTCTGCTCTCGATTCCCGACAATGCCGGGGAGGCAGCCGATTCGGCGGGCCTGGTGATCATTGACGGCACCGCGCGCTTCCGGCATCCGCTCGTGCGCGCCGCGGTCTACGGCGCCGCGCCCGCGGCCGATCGGCGGCGGGTGCACGCCGCCCTGGCGCAAGCGGCCGAGCTGCGCGGCCTCGACGACATCCACGCCTGGCACGCCGCCGAAGCCGCTGCCCGCCGGGACGACCGGGTCGCCGCGCTCCTGGTCGCGGCGGCCGAGCGGGCCGCCCAGCGCGGCGGTTCGATCTCCCGTACCAGCCTGCTGTGCAAGGCCGCCGAACTCGCCACCGATCCGGAGACGCGGCACGGGCATCTGCTCGACGCCGCCGAAGCGGCCGCCGAGGCGGGAGCCGGTTACCTTGCCCTGGACCTCCTGGAACGGATCGAGGGAACCGGAGCATCCGATGCGCCTGCCTCGGGAATCGGTGCCGCGGGAGCCGATGGCGGCGCGCCGGACAGCGGGGACGTCGGCCGGTCCGCGGTGAGCGTTCACACCACCGGTCCGACCGGGCCGAGCGCGCTCGACGTGGGCACCGGCCGAACGGATTCGATGACCGACGCGGACGCCGTGGCCGCCGGGCGGCGTCTGATGTTGCGCGCGTCGCTCGCGACCTTCCTGATCGATGCACAGCAGATGCCGCTCGCGCCCCTGCATCTGAAACAGGCGGCGGAGCTCTTCCACGGTCGTGACCCGCACCTCGAGCAACTCGCTCTCCTGCGCGCGTTCGAGGCGGCCCTGCCGGTCGAAAGGCTCATGCGCGGAACGACATCCACCGAGCTGGGGAAGCGGATGCGGGCGGCTGCCACCGGTTCCGGCGTTCTCACCACGGTTCTGTCCGCGCTCGCCGCGCTCATTCTCGATCCGTACCCCGAGGCCGTCCCGCCGATGCGGGCCGCGGTCGCCGCCATCGCGGAGCTCGACGACGCCCGCTTCCTGCTCTTCGGCTCCACCGGGGTCGCGCTCACCACCGCGCTCTGGGACGAGCGTGCCCGCGACCTCCACCTCGCGCGGGGTGAGCGCGTCGCGGTCGCGCACGGTGCGCTCAAGGCACTCGACAGCTACCTGTGGATCCGGTCGCTGACCGACGTGGAGCGCGGCGACATCCGCGCGGCCGATCAGGCCATCGAGCGAGTCCGCGAAACCCGCAGGGCCATGGGCTATCCCGCCGAACATGTCATCAACGGCTCGTATCTGGCCTGGACCGGCGCACCCTACGAGCAGGTGGAGCAGCTCGCAGACGCCGTGCTGGTCGTTGGACTCGCCGGGGTGCACTCCGCGACCGTGCACGGTCTGGCGATCCGCGACCTCGCCGACGGCCGCTACGACGCCGCGCTCGAGCACCTGAGAGCGCTGCGGCACAACGCGTTTCTGCACACCGGCCCGCGCTATCTGCCCGAATACGTCGAAGCGGCGGTGCGCAGCGGTCATCTCGCCGACGCCGCCGAGGCCGCGGTGGAACTGGCCGGTCTTGCGGCGGCCTGCGGCGCGCCCTGGATCCTGGGCGTCAGCAGCCGATGCCTCGCCTTGATCGACGACACACCGGCCGCCGAACCCCTTTTCCGCTCCGCGCTGGCGACCCTCGCCGCCACGAGCACACCCTCGGACCTGTACCGCACCCACCTGCTCTACGGCGAGTGGCTGCGCCGCAAACGCCGCCGGAAGGACGCCGGGATCCAATTGCGCCACGCCCGAGACGGTTTCCTGCGCATCGGCGTGACGATGTTCGCCGACCGTGCCAACCGTGAACTCGCCGCGCTGGGCGAGCAGGCCACCCCGAAGGATCAGCCGATTCCGAAAGTCCAACTGACGGTGCAGGAGTCGCAGGTGACGACCCTGGCGGCCGCCGGTGCGACGAACGCCGAGATCGCCGCGACCCTGTTCATCAGCCCCAACACCGTCGACTACCACCTGCGCAAGGTGTTCCGGAAGCTCGGTATCTCCTCCCGCCGCCAGTTGCGCGAGCACATCGCCGCCGCCGACCGCCCGTGAGCTGCCGGTCGGCGGCGAGTACGGGCCGGAAACCGCTCGCGCGGAGGGTGATCGCGGCGAACCGATTCTCGCCGTGACCCTGCCGCCAAAGCCAGTTCTCCGCCGGCGCGGTCGGCTGCGGCAGCAACTCGGAACCGTGTGCGTCCAATTCGCGCCGCCGGATCCCGGAGCGCCGCGCGTGCCTTAGGCGAGGCCGAGCGACCCGGCCAGGAACGGCCACGAGGTGCGCAGGTCGTCCTCCCAGTAACCCCAGGAATGCGTGCCCACCGGTCGTTCGTCGACCGTCACCGGGATGGACAGCTCGTTCAGCCTGTTGGTGAGGTTGGTCGTGCACTGCCGCACCGCGGCCTCGATGATCCCGCCGAACGTGACCTGGATGGGCAGGGGAATCCGCCCCTCCGCCACCCGCCGATCGGCCGGGGTGTCGTGCGGGGCCGCCGGAATCCCGGTGCCCGAGCTCAGGTAGATGGCGGTGCCGCGCAACCGATCCGCGTTCACCAGCGGATCGTTGGCGCGCCACAGCGGCCCGTCGAGCGGCCCCCACATGTTCTCGACGCTGCGCCCGCCGCCCCAGTTCTCCACGGTGATCCGGACGTACTGCTGCCCGATCGGATCCGAGGTCTGCGCGCATCCGCTGTACGAGGCCACCCCGCGCCAGAAGCCCGGCGCCGCGATGGCCAGGTTCAACACCGACGTCCCGCTCATGGACACCCCCGCGAGCGCACGGGTTCCGTTGGCCCCCAGCAGTCCTTCGATCACCGGCGGCAATTCGCCGGTCAGGAACGTCTGCCACTTGTTGACCCCGAGCACCGGATCCGCCCGCACCCAATCGGTGTAGTACGAGCTGCTCCCGCCCATCGGGTTGACGACGTTGACATCCTTGTCCCGCAGGAACGTCAGCGCATCGGTCTGCGCGTCCCACCCGCTCTCCTCCGGCCCACCCCGGGACCCGTTGAGCAGGTACAACGTCGGCCGTCCCGCCCCGGTCGCCTTGACCACCCGCACCGGCACCGCCGTGCCCATGGCGGGCGAGAACACCTGGACCAGGTCTTCCCGATCATTGATCGCCTGCACCGACACCACCCCCGCGACCTCGGGCGCGGCCCCGCTCTGACCGCCGCCGGCGACAACGCCCCCGGCCGCCACCACCAGGGCCACCACCCACCGCAACCGCCCCAACGCCGTAGATCGCACCGCTCTCATCCGCTGTCCCTTCCGTTGGACCGATAGTCAAAAGTCGTGACAGCACAGGGGTTCGCGGTGCCCCCGCTTGCGGTTTGGTCCGTGTTCGACGCGTTTCCCCTCACCTGGGCCGATGCCGTAGAGGCGGGTGCCGACGGGCACGGCACGGTCGAAACGAGCCGACAACCTGTGCCATGATGGCGCGATGATTCGCAGCGGGGGGCCGCGACGCGGTACGGCGGAGCGGAAACCGGGCTACCTGGGAGACCCGGCCGATTCGAGATTTCCGTCGACGCGACGGCTACGGAGTGTGCTGGCCGCGCTCATCGACATCATCGTTCTCGGTGCGGTGGCGGCGGGTGTCACCTGGGCGCAGGTGGTTCTCGGTGGCCCATCACAGGCTCCCCTGGCGTATTTCGTGGTTCCGGTCGTTGCGTTCGTGATGTTCTTTCTGCTGCCGAGTTGGGTGGGCGGCAGCCCCGGGCAGGTGGTGTGCGGGCTCGCGGTGATTCGCTGCCGGGACGCGGGCCGGGCGCGGGTCCGGGACACCGGGCGGGCCATCGCGCGACATCGGGGGTCGCCGTTCCGTATTCGCGGGATTCATTCCCTGGCACCGCATCTCGTGGTGGTGCGGCGGCGGGACCTGGTCGCCTATCGCGCCGCCATGGAGCCGAGCGCGGATGGCAGCCCCGCTGGAGCGCCGGAATACCATGGTGCAGAGGGTGATCCGCGATATCCCTCGGATCGCGACCGGCGGAAGGTGACCTCCAGCGTCATCGACTTCGTCGCGATCATGGTCGTGACGCCGCTCCTCGGTGCGGGGGTGGCCTCGCTCGCCGGTGGTGGCTTCGAGATCGGTGCCGGTATCGCGTTCTGGACCCTGATGCCCCTGCAACTGGTGGCGCTTCCCGCCTCGACCGGAGCCACGCTGGGACAACACCTGTGCGGGCTCGCTCAGATTCGTGGCGTGGACGGTGCGCCGCCGACCGTACGCGACCTGCTCGGAGCCGGCGACAGCGTTCCGCCCGAGATCCGGCGGCGCGGTGACCTCTACGTCACACTGACCGGGCTGGTGGTGGTTCGCCGCCGCGATCTCGCCGCGCCGGTTCCTACTGCGCGGTGACGAACCCCTCGGCGACGAGCCAGTCGCGCGCCACGCGGGCGGGTTCGCGGCCGTCGATGTCCACCTCGCGATTGAGCTGGGTGATGGACTCGTTGGTCAGGCGGGCCGAGATCGGTTCCAGCAGGGGCACTATCGCGGGATGGGCGGAGGCGAAATCGTTCCGCATCACCAGGGCGGCGTTGTACTGGGGGAAGAAGCCGCGGTCGTCGGTCAGCAGCTTCAGGTCCAGGGCGGGGATGCGGCCGTCGGTGGCCGCCACCGAGCCGAAGCGGCACTGGGTTCCATCGGCGGTCACCTGGTAGACGAGGGCGTCGGTGACTATCTGCTTCGGGACCGCGCCCGCGTCGATGCCGTACTTGCGTGCCATGCCCGGGTAACCGTCCTGGCGGACATTGAACTCGGTGCCGACGCAGGTGGCGGCGGCGCTCGGATCGGCGGCGGCCAGCGCGGCGTAGTCGGACAGGGTGGCGATCTTCTTCTCGGTCGCCGTGCGCGGGTTGGCGACCAGCGCGTAGGTGTTGTTGAGCGGTGCCATCGCGGCCCACACCATGTCGTTCTCGGCGAGGTCGGCGTCGCGGACCGCCGCGAACTGCGCGTCCGAGCCGGGCACGGGGTTCTCGTTGCCGAGGTAGTTGATCCACCCGGTGCCGGTGTAGTCGTAGGCGATGTCGACCTGCCCGAGCAGCTGCGCGTCCCGCAGACTGTTCGATCCGACGATGTTGGTCAGATCCCGCACCTGCGCCCCGGCCGCGCTCAACGCGAACCCGATGATGTAGCCCAGCACGTTCTGCTCGGTGAAATCCTTGGATCCCACCGTGATTCGCACGCCGTCCAGCTCCGCCACCGGCCGGATACTGCCCGGCCCGACCTGCAGCGGCATGGAACTGCCCGCTTCCAGTCCGCACGACGCCACCAGCAGTATCCCGAGCCCGGCCGCCAACGCCGCACAGCCGCGCCGGATTCCGCCCCTCATCGCAGCCCCTTGGGTTCGAGATACCGCTCGGCCAGCGCGCCCAGCCAGTCGATGAGCAGCGCCAGCGCCACCGCCAGCAGCGCGCCCACCCACAGCGTGACGTTGTCGCGCAGCTTGTATCCGGTGTCGATGAGAATGCCGAGCCCGCCCGCGCTCACCAGGAACGAAAGTGTCGCGGTCCCCACCGCCAGCACGAGCGAGGTTCGCAGCCCGGCCAGAATGTACGGCACCGCGAGCGGAAACTCGATGCGCCGCAGCACCGCCGGGGCGCCCATGCCCTGCCCGCGCGCGGCGTCGATGACCGCCGGATCCACCTGCTGGTAGCCCAGGATCGTATTGCGCAGCACCGGCAGCAGGGACAGCAGCACGATGGGCGCGACGCCGGTCCAGAACCCGGTCGCCCGGGTGAGCAGATAGAACAGCACGATGAGCCCGATCGCGGGCGCCGCCGCCCCGAAATTGGCGATGCCGACGAACAGCGGTGCGAGCCTGCGGAATCCGGGCCTGGTCAGCACGGTGCCCAGCGGGACGGCGATCACGATGACGATGGCGACCACCGTCGCGGTGATCCGGACGTGCTGCCACGTCACCGCGGTGATATTGCCCGCGGTGAGACTGGCCTGCTGGGTCACCGTCAGGTCCCGCGCGAACGCCCAGATCAGCACTCCCGCGCCGAGGGCGAGCGCCAGCACCGGCTGGGCGATCAGCCGGATGTGATCCGCCTGCCGTTCCGGCGCGCTGGTCATCGGCCGCCGCCGGTGCGCCCGTGCGTGTTTCGCATCGCGGACAGATGCGTGACCAGCGTGTCGATGGTGATCAGACCCGCGTACTCGTCGTCGCTACCGGTGACGACGGCGGTGGCATTGCTCTGGGCCAGCAGCGATTCGAGCGCCTGCTGCAGCGTCGATTCCAGCGCAACCGTGCCGTCCACCGGCGTCCCGGTCGTGCGCAGCGAATCCGCGTGCGCGAGCTGCTCCCGCGTCACCCAGCGCAGCGGCCGCCGCCCGTCGTCCAGCACGAGCCCCCGGTCTTGCGCCCCGGTGCCGAGGGCATCCCGAAGTGACCGCACCGCATCCGATTCCACCGCGACCGCACAGTCCCCGAGCGGCACATCCCGCACCCTGGTCAGGGTCAGCTGTTTGAGCCCCGCGTCCGAGCCGACGAACCCGGCGACGGTGTCGTCCGCCGGATCGGCCAGGATCGCGGCAGGGGTGTCGTACTGGAGAACGCGCGAACCCTGGCCCAGCACCGCGATGCGATCCCCGAGCTTCACCGCCTCGTTGAAATCGTGTGTCACGAAGACGATCGTCTTGCCCAATTCCGCCTGCAACCGCAGCAATTCGTCCTGGAGCAGCCCGCGGGTGATGGGGTCCACGGCCCCGAACGGCTCGTCCATGAGCAGCACCGGCGGATCGGCGGCGAGCGCCCGGGCCACACCCACGCGCTGCTGTTGCCCGCCGGACAACTGGCGCGGATATCTGTCCCGGAACGTGTCGGGATCCAGTCCGACCAGGTCGAGCATCTCGTCCACGCGCGCGGCGACCCGCCGCCGATCCCAGCCGATCAGCCCGGGCACCGTCGCCACGTTCTTGGCGACCGACAGATGCGGGAACAGCCCCGCCTGCTGAATCGAATACCCGATGCCGCGCCGCAGCTGGTCGGGGTTCATGCCGAGCACGTCGCGCCCGTCGATGGTGATGGCGCCGGACGTCGGCTCGATGAGCCGGTTGATCATCCGCATGGTGGTCGTCTTCCCGCACCCGGACGGCCCGACCAGCACCACGATCTCCCCGGCGGGTATGACCATCGATATCCGCTGTACCGCCGGATCGGCCTGTCCCGGATAGTGTTTGGTCACCTCGTCCAGCACTATCTCGGCGCCGGACACGGCTCTGGTTTCAGTCACGGACGCTCCCGGGGACGGTGAATCGGCCGACGAGCACGAGCAATCCATCCAGCACCAGCGCGAGCACCACGATGAGCACCGTGCCCGCCAGCGCCTGCGGCACGGCGTTCGGGCTGCCCACGCGCGAGAGCCCGGAGAAGATGAGATTGCCGAGCCCGGGCCCTTTGGCATAGGCGGCGATGGCGAGAATGCCCATGATCAGCGCTGTGCTGGTGCGCATTCCGGCGAGAATGGCGGGCCAGGCCAGCGGCAATTCGATACGAGTCAGGACGCGCGCACGATTCATGCCGACTCCGCGCGCGGCATCGGACACCGCCGGATCGACCGCCGCCAGCCCGACGATCGTATTGCGCAGAATGGGCAGCAGCGCGTACAGCACCAGCGCGGTGATAGTCGGCGGCACACCGAGACCCATGAACGGTATGAGCAGACCGAGCAGCGCGAACGACGGCACGGTCAGAATGATGCTGGCCGTCGCGGTGGCCGCGGCCGAACCCAGCGGACTGCGGTACACCAGCACGCCGAGCGCCACGGCGAGGAGCGTCGCGATCAGAACCGACTGCACGACCGCCGAGACGTGCAGGTATCCGTCCATCAGTAATTGACGGCGGTGATCGACGACAAAGCTCCACAGGGTGTCCAGTGTGTTTCCCTCCCACTGGTCGGCGTCCCCGGCGAGCATATCCGGAAGATCTTCGGGCATCGGCGAATTCGGCCGATGCCGCGCGATACATGCGACCGCGGCACACGAGCGCGCAGGCTACCGACGGGTAAGTGCGACGGCTTACTCGATAAGTGGTGCAGATTACCGCCGCCCTCTAGTGTGTCGCAGAACACCAGGCCCTTGCTGGTGTAGAAGGAGAGCTCGGACAAATGCAAAACGGTGTACTTCGGCGTCGCAGACGGACTTTCTCGGCGGTGAGCGCCCTGGTGCTGTTCACGGCACTCGCGGCGACGGGATGCGCGGGCGATGAGGGATCGGACGCGAACAATCCCGTTGCGGGCGCGGCGACCACGTCGCTGACGAGCAACCCGGCGAAGGGCGATCCGGTGAAGATCGGGTTCGTCTCGACCGAAGGCGGCGCCGTCGTCTCGCTCCCGGAGATTCGCGCCGGCGCCGAAGCCGCCGTGCAGTACGTCAACAAGAACGGCGGCGGATTCGCGGGCCGCCCGATCGAGCTCATCGTCTGCAAGCAGCAGGAGGAGCCGACCTCGGCGACCAAGTGCGCCAACGAATTGGTGGAGAAGAAGGTCAGCGCGGTGCTGGCGGCGGGCACCTCCCAGGGCGGAACCGTCGTTCCCATCGCCGCGGGCGCGAACATCCCGTACATCACCCTCAGCGGCGTCTCCGCGGCCGAGCTGACCTCGCCGGGCTCCTCGGCGCTGTCCGCGGGCCTGCCCGGCATGCTGACCGCGATGACCGCGGCGGCCAAGTCGCAGAACCTGAAGACGTTCACCATCTTCGCCAGTGACGGCGGCGGCGCGGGCGCGATCATCAACGCCATGGGCGCGCCGATCTTCAAGGGCGCCGGCATCGAACTGAAGGTCGTGCCGATCCCGCTCGGCGTGCCGGATCCGACCCCGCTGGTCACCTCGGGCCTGGCGAGCAAGCCCGAGGGCGTGAGCGTGGTGGCCGACGCCGCCACCTGTAGCTCGGTGTTCAAGGCGATCCAGACCACCGACCCCGCGGTGAAGAAGGTCTTCATCCCGGTTTGCCTGGATCCCGCCGTCACCAAGATCATCGGTATGGACGCGGTGGTCGGCAGCATCGGCGTCACCGGCACCGACTACCTGTCCGACCGCCCGGATTCGGTGCTCTACCGCAGCGTGCTGCAGGAGTACGCGCCCGACACCCACGTGACCGGCATGGCGGCCTCGGGCTACCAGGTCGTCATGGCGCTGGTGAAGGCGGGCGCCGGCATCCAGGGCGATATCACCCCGGACGCCATCAAGACCGCGCTGAAGTCCGCGCGCAATGTCGAGATGCCCGCGGGCGGCGGCATCACCTTCACCTGCGACGGCAGCGCGGCGCCCATGATGGCCTCGATCTGCTCGCGCCAGATGATGTACGGCGAGATCAACGACAAGGGTGTGGCCGTCAACCTCAAGCTCGCGGGATAACCAGCGCGCGAAGGGTTTACAGCAGGGCTTCAGCCAGAGAGATTCGCCATGACAGACCATGTTTTCTTCCTCGTGCTCGGTCTGGGCAACGGGGCGGTGTACGCGGCGCTCGGACTCGCGCTCGTGATGACGTTCAAGAGTTCGGGTGTCGTCAATTTCGCGACGGGCACCATCGCGCTCTACACCGCGTACACCTACGCCCTGCTGCGGACCGGTGAATTCATGGTCCCCATACCGGGTCTGCCCAAGACGATCGACGTCGGGCAGCGCCTGGGCGTGGGCCCCGCCGTGGCGATCTCCCTGGTTGTCGCCGCCGTTCTCGGCGTGCTCTGTTACGCACTGATATTCCGGCCGCTGCGCGATGCGCCGGTGGTCGCCAAGGCCGTCGCCTCGATCGGCCTGATGATCGTCATCCAGGCGCTCATCGCCCAGCGCGTGGGCACCGGGCTGATCTCGGTGGAGCCGATCTTCAAGCTCGATACCTTCGCGATCGGCGCCCGCAAGGTGCCGACCGATCGGATCTGGCTGGCGGTGGCGGTCGTGGTGATCGCCCTGGTGGCGCTGGCGATCTTCCGCCTCACCCGCTTCGGCGTCGCGACCGAGGCCGCCGCCGAATCGGAGAAGGGCGCCTATCTCACCGGCCTGTCACCCGATCGGATCGCCTTCAGCAACTGGGCGCTGTCCTCGGTGGTCGCGGGCCTGAGCGGCATCCTCATCGCGCCGCTGGTCGCGCTCAACCCGGTCGCGTATTCGCTGTTCATCGTGCCGGCGCTGGCGGCGACCCTGGTCGGCAACTTCAATTCGATCGCACTCACGGTGGCGGCGGGTATCGCGATCGGGGCGCTGCAGGCCGAATCCACCAACCTGCAGTCGCTCTACGACTGGGTTCCCAAATCCGGTATGGCCGAGGCCATCTCGCTGCTGCTGATCCTGGGATTCCTGGTGTTCAAGGGGCGGCCGCTGCCCGATCGCGGCAGCGTGGTGCGCAAGACGCTCGGCCGCGCGCCCCGGCCCGACGCCATCGCGATCCCGGTCCTGATCTCGCTGGCGGTGGTGATCATCGCGCTGCTGGCGACCACCGGCAGCTACCGCGCCGCCATCGTCAGCAGCATCATCTTCGCCGTTCTCGGGCTCTCCCAGGTGGTCATCACCGGGTACGCCGGGCAGATCTCGCTCGCCCAGCTCACCCTGGCCGGGGTCGCGGCCTACGCGGTGAGCGTGCTGAATCTGCATCTGGGCGTTCCGTTTCCGTTCGCGCCGATCCTCGCGGCGCTGTTCGCCACCTTCGTCGGTGTGGTGGTCGGGCTGCCCGCACTGCGGGTGCGCGGGTTGCCGCTGACGGTGGTGACCCTGGCGCTGGCGGTGTTCGTCGAGGCCTTCTGGTTCCGCAACTCCGAGTTGAACGGCGGCGTCGACGGCGCGCGCGTGGACACCCCGCGCCTGTTCGGCATCGACCTGGGAATCGGTGCGGGCGAGGCCTATCCGCGCATGGCCTTCGCGCTGCTGTGCCTCGGGGTGCTCACGGTCGTGGGGCTCGGTGTCGCGTGGCTGCGCCGCAGCCGGCTCGGCACCGACATGCTCGCGGTGCGGGCCAACGAGCGTTCGGCCGCGGCCGCCGGAATCGATGTCTCACGAACCAAGTTGCTGGCCTTCGCGATCGGCGCGTTCATCGCCGGACTGTGTGGATCGCTGCTGGGCTATCAGCACGGTGTGGCGACGCCGGAACCGTTCACGGTCTTCCTCGGCATCTCGCTGTTCGCGATCATCTACGTCGCGGGCATCACCTCCATCACCGGCGCGATACTGGCCGGCATCATGGCCCCCGGTGGCGTGCTCTACCTGCTGGTCGACCGATTCCTCGGCGCCGGAGACTATTACGCGGTCACCAGCGGCGTGCTGCTGATCGTGACGGTCATGACCAACCCCGACGGCATCGCCGCCAAACTGCCCCGCCTGCCCTGGCCCGCGCGCAAGGCGGTGGGCAGCGGCGGAACATCGCTCGACACCGCGCCGGAGACGGTCGCTCCCGGGCCGGTGAACGCGGCCGAGCCGGTCTTCGCCGTGTCCGGGGTGAGCGTGAACTACGGTGCGGTGCAAGCCGCGACCGATGTCGGCTTCGAGGTCCGCCCGGGTGAGATCGTCGGTCTGATCGGGCCCAACGGCGCGGGCAAGACGACCGTCATCGACGCCGTCACCGGGTTCGCGACCGCGACCGGTGCGGTGCGGCTGGCGGGCGTGCGGATCGACGGCCGAGCGCCGCATCAGCGCAGTCGCGCCGGGCTCGGGCGCAGCTTCCAGGACGTGGAGCTGTACGACGATCTGACGGTGGCGGAGAACGTGCGCGTGGGCGCCGCCCGCTCGCATTCGGAACTTCCCGTCGCCCAGCGTGTTTCACGGACGCTCGCGGTCCTCGGCCTGGACGAGCTCGCCGATCGCGAAGCGGCTTCGCTCTCGCAGGGCCAGCGCCAACTGGTGTCCATGGCCCGGGTGCTGGCCGCCGAACCCAAGGTCGCCCTGCTCGACGAACCCGCCGCGGGCCTCGACCACGGCGAAAGCCGCTGGCTCGGTGAGAAATTGCGCTCGGTCCGCGACAGCGGGACCGCTATCCTGCTGGTCGATCACGATATGGAACTGGTCCTGAGCATCTGCGACCGCGTGATCGTCCTGGACCTCGGCGCCGTGATCGCCACCGGCACCCCCGACGAGATCCGCGCCCACCCGGACGTGCGGCGCGCCTATCTGGGCCTACCGGCGGACGTCCCGGAATCGCCCGGGGCTGCGAACCCAACGGCCGCTACCGAAGAAACAACCCTCGAAAAGCCGGTCACACCGGAACAATCCGCGCCCGCCGACCCCGCAACGCCCGCCGATCCTCCCGCTGTCGCCGGGCTCGTCCTCGGCGAGACGTCCGCGTCCGGCGATCCGCACCCGGAACCAGAGTCCGGCGATGCGATCGGTGCCGCGACGGAACCCGAATCACCCAGCGGCGCAACGGCCGAGAAGGAGGCGTCGCGGTGAGTGTCGCCATGGAGTGCCGGGGCCTCTCGGCCGGGTATGTGAAGCAGCGGCCGTGTGTGCGGGACGTGGACCTGCGGCTGACGGCGGGAGAGATCACCTGTCTGCTCGGGCCGAACGGGGCCGGGAAGACGACGTTGCTCATGGCGTTATCCGGGCTCGTGCCCCGCGAGGGCGGTGAGGTGCTGGTCGCCGGGAGCGGGATCGGCAGCGGGCGTCCGCGCGAGACCGTCCGCGCGGGAATGGTTCTCGTGCCCGACGATCGCGCGCTGTTCCGCCGCCTGACCACCCGGCAGAACCTGCAACTGGCGATCGCCGAGCGGGCGCGCCGGCGCAGCGGCGTGGACGAGGTTCTGAAATACTTTCCGGCGCTGGAGAAGCGGCTCGGGGTGGCGGCCGGCAAGCTCTCGGGCGGCGAGCAGCAGATGCTCGCCATCGGCCGCGCCCTGCTGCAGCGGCCGAAGGTCCTGCTCATCGACGAATTGAGCATGGGGCTGGCCCCGGTCATCGTCACCGAGATCCTCGACGTACTGCGCACCCTCACGATCGAGGAGCAGTTGAGCGTGCTGCTGGTCGAGCAGCACGTGCACCTGGCGCTCGGTGTCGCCGATCGCGCCGCGATCCTGGTTCACGGCCACATCGCGGACCAGGACACCGCCGCGGCGTTCCGCGACGATCCCGAGCGGGTCGAACGCGCCTACCTGGGCGGCTGACGGCCCACCCGGGAGACAGTGCGCTCACGCGCCGATGGCCCGGGCCAGGTGCGGCCACGACTCGTGCAGATCCGTTTCGAACTGACCCCAGGTGTGCGCGCCCTCCGGGCGATGGACGTAGATCGAATGGATGCCGGTCTGGGCCAGATGACTCGCGTAGGCCCCGGTGCAGGAGTTGGCGATGGCCTCGACGAGCGGCGCGGGGAGCCCGCCGCGATCGATCGCCCCGGGCTGCCCGGTGGCGGCGGAGAGGTAGACGGTCTTGCCCGCGAGCCGGTCCGCGTGCAGGTACGGGTCGTGCGCGCGCCACACCTCGTTGCCGGGCACGCCCCACATGTTGCCCGGATTGCCCCCGCCGCGCAGCACGATGGCCGCGGCCATGGCCACCCCGGCGGCGTCCGAGGACCACGGGCAGCCGCTGTAGGAGGCGACGGCGTCGTAGACCTCGGGTGCCTGAATAGCCAGATCGAGGGCCGAGCCCGCGCTCATGGACACGCCCGCCACGGCATTGCGGCCGGTGGTCGCGAAGTGCGAGTCCACCGCCGCGGGCAGTTCCCGCGTGAGGTAGGTCTGCCACTTGTTGCGCCCGGCGATCGGGTCGTCGGCGATCCAGTCGGTGTACAGGCTGTACGCCCCGCCGGTCGGGAGCACCACATTGACGTTCTTGTCGGCGAAGAACCGCCGGACATCGGTGTCGTTCCACCAGGAGATGCCGTCCTCGCCGCCGCCGGCTCCGGTGAGCAGGTACAGCGTCGGCGCCGGACCGCCGCCGGCCGCGGGGATCACCCGGTTGGAGATGACCTGATTCATGGCGGGCGAGTAGACGTCCAGGCGGGAAATCTGCTCGCCCGCGGGCACTTCGGCGACCACCCCCGCCGGTGGGGCCGCCGTGGCGGTCGGAACGGCGATGGCAGCGGCGGCTATGACTGACGCGAGCACAGCCCAGGGCTTTCTTGCGGTCACCATTCCGTTGTACCCACTCCGGGCCGGATGATGTGCACGATGTCCCGGAAATACGATTTTGCTGGGCAACGCGCTTCGTCGCTCGGCGAATGCCCGTCGCGCGTGCCCCCGCCCGGGCCGCTCACCAGCGTGGACGTCAGGCGTGCGCGTCGTAGATCGCCTGCGCCAGTTCCGATTTGAGTGCCTGGAACTCCGGGGTCGCGGTCACCGCCTGCGTGCGGGGCCGGTCGGGCGAATCCCCGGGCAGCTCGATCCGCCGGTCGACGATGACCCGGCCCGGCCGCGCGCTCATCACCAGCACGCGGGTGGACAGGAACACCGCCTCCTCGACCGAGTGCGTCACGAACACGATGGTCTTGCCGGCCTGTCGCCACAGCCGCAGCAGTTCCACCTGCAACCGCTCCCGGGTCAGCTGATCCAGCGCCCCGAACGGCTCGTCCATCAGGATGATTCGCGGATCGTTGATCAGCACGCGGGCGATCTGCGCCCGCTGCTGCATGCCGCCGGACAGCTGGTAGGGCCGCTGTCCGCCGACCTCGGGGCCCAGCCCGACCAGTGCCAGCAGCCGTTCGGCCTCGGCCCGGCGGGTCTTGCGGTCCACACCCCGGCACCGCGGCCCGAACTCGATGTTGCCGCGCACCGACAGCCAGGGGTAGAGGGTGGGGGATTGGAAGACCACCCCGCGCTCGGGGCTCGGGCCCGCGACGCGGTCCGGGCCGACCAGCAGATCACCGGTGGTCGGGGTCAGGAAACCGCCGAGCAGCTGCAACAGTGTGGTCTTGCCGCAACCGGACGGCCCGACCACGCTCACGAACTCACCGGGCTCGATCACCAGATCGGTGGGCGCGAGCGCGACCGTCTGCCCGTTCGCGCTCGCGTAGGTCTTCGACACGTCGGTCAATACGACCCGATCACGCAGATCGAGCGCCGAACTCACTTGGCGCTCACCCCGGCGGCCGCGTCGGCGTACACGGCGGCCGTGTACTTCTCCGGCGCGGCCAGACCCTGAATCTCGCCCTGGCTCAACAGGAATTGCGCGGAGCCCTGCAGATCGGCGCCGAGCTGCCCGCCCAGGTAGGGCTTACCGGCCTGCGCGGCGGCGTCGAGGAACACGTAGCCGCCCAACTGCTTACGCACCTCGTCGACCGAAATCCCCAGTTGCGCCGCGATATGCGTGGCCGCGCCCTGCGGATCTTGCGTGATCTGCTGCACCGCCCAGTTCTGCGCCGCGGTCCACACCGCCAGGAACTTCGGGTTGGCGGCGACGAATTCGCCGCGCGCCCCGGCCAGATCGAAGGTCGGCTTGCCCGCCTTCGCGGTGTCGGCCGCGGTGGTCACGGTGTGCCCGTTCTCCAGCAACCGGCTCAGGGTCGGATCCCAGACGAAGGCGGCGTCGATTCCGCCGCCCTGCCACGCGCCCAGGATCGCGTCCGGGGCCAGATTCACCAGCGTCACATCGCGTTCGATGCCCGCCGCGGTGAGCGCGGCGAGCAGGCTGTAGTGCGAGGTGCTGGCGAACGGGACCGCGATCTTCTTCCCGCGCAGGCCCGCCACCGTGGTGACGGCCGGATCCTTGACCGCCAGCGATTCCGCCGCGCCGATCACATCGTGGATCCAGACCGTCTTCACATCGAGGTTCAGCGGCGCCGACACCGCCCGCGCCACCGCGGCGCTGCCGAGCAGCGCCAGGTCGATGGAGTTCGCGCCGAACGCCTGGATGACCGTTGCCCCCGAGGCGAACTTGGACCAGGTGATGGTGGCCTTGGGCAGGCAGGTCTGCAGCAACCCGGTGTCCTTGACGATCAGATCGCCGTTCGGGATGTCCTGATAGCCCAGTCGTACGGTGCCGGTGAAGCTTTCGTCCACCGCGACCGGGCAGGCCACCGCATCTCCGGCGCCGCGCGCGGAGTCCGTGCGATCGGATTCGACGCATCCGGTCAGGGCCAGGGTGAGCGCGCCGGCCAGGGCCAGTGCGGTGAGAGTGCGGATCATGCCAAACCTTTCCAGGGGACGGCCAGGGCGCCGACCTGTTTGATCACCGCGTCCAGGGCAAGCGCGGTGAGTCCGATGACGATGATGCAGGCCACGGTCAGCGGCGTATTGAGTTGCTGCCCGGCCAGATACGCGAGTCCGCCGATGCCGGGGATGCCGTTGTTGAGCTCGGCGGCCACGACCGTCGTCCAGGCGAACCCGACCGCCACCCGGATGCCGCCGATCACCTCGGGCAGGGTGGCGGGCAACAGCACCCGCGTGATCACCTGCCGCCGATTCGCGCCCAGGGACCGCGCGGCGTTGATCCGATCGGCAGAAACACCCTGCACGCCGGACATGGTCGCGATCACGATGGGCGGAAAGGCGGCCAGGAACAGCAGCCAATCCTTGGAGGTGTCGCCGATGCCGAACCACACGATCAGCAGGCCGATGTAGCCGAGCGGGGGCAGCATGCGCAGGAAGTTCAGATACGGCTCCACGATCGCGCTCACCAGCCGGGAGCCGCCGAGCACGAAACCGACCGGCGGACCGAGCAGCACCGCCGCCCCCGCGCCGATTCCGATGCGCTGCAGACTCGCCACCAGGTGTTCCCACAGGAAGTAGTTCTGCTCGCCGCGCACCTCGCGCGGCACCCCCGGCGCGAGTTCGTGCCACCTGTTGGCCCGCACGAAGGCGTCCCAGACCGCTCCCGGCGCCGGAAGGAACTGCGCGTCCACGAGTTTCGCGGCGCAGACCGCCCACCACAGCGTCACGAAGACCCCGAGCGACAGCAGCCGCACCCCCGCCCCGCGCACGCGTGAGCCGTCCGGCCCCCGCCGCACCCGGCCGCTGATCCGCGCGGTCACGGCGCTGTCCGCGCTCGCGACCACGCTCGGCGCCTGCGTCACCCGATCGCCATCCTGCCCACGTCTCGATTCACGAGGTCCCGAGCCGGAACCTTCCGCGGGGATTCTGTCGGGCGCGCCCGAATCCGGACAGGGTCTCGATCGCCGTGATTCGAACCCGGCGCCGGGCACCCGGAGACGCGTCGCGAATGCGGGCTCGAGCCCGTGCGGGGCCAGGGTGTGGGCGCTGTGCGTCAGGGCCGATCCGCGCGAGACGGATGTGGCCCGGCCCAGGCGGTCAGGTGCGGGAGGCTTGCCAGGCGGCGGTCGCGCGTCCGATCTCGGTGGTCGGCGGCTCGTCGTACAGCCATTCGCGGGCGATGCGATGCCAATTCGCGGTGGTGCCGAGCTGGCCGAGCGCGGCGAAGGTGAACAGGTCGGTGCGCCGGGAGAAGACGTGTTCGGGCGGGAGCAGTTGCCGGCGCATGCCGCGGAATTCGGCCGAGCGGGGATTGACCGCCAGCACCACCGCGCCGGTCGCGAGTTCGGGGGTGATGGTGACCTCCTCGTCGAGCAGGTGCCAGCCCGCCGCTGCCCAGACGTAGTCCAGGCACTCCTGCGGGGAGACGCCCGCGGTGGGATCGATGATGCCGCGATCCACCCACTGCCGGTACAGATCGTCGGCCCGGTGTTCGCCCGCCGCGCGCAGGGCGGTGCGCTCGAACTCCACGTGCGTGGGGTCCATGGCGCTGTAGAGGCCGAAGTCGACGAATCCGACGCGGCCGTCGGCGGCCAGCAGGATATTGCCCGGGTGCGGATCGCCGCAGAACTCGTGGTCGGTGAACAGCGAGTTGATGTAGAAGCGGTAGATCAGTTCCCCGATGCGGTCGCGCTCGGGTTCGGGCAGTGCGCGCATGTGCTCGAACGGTGCGCCGTCGATGAACTCGGTCACGAGAACATGTGGGCCGCAATGCTCTTCGATCGCATCGGGGACCATGATGAACGGGTGGCCGCGAAAGCGCGCCGCGACCCGGCGCTGGGTCGTCGCCTCGCGGACATAGTCGAGTTCACCGCCGATGTTGCGAGCGACGGCGTCCAGTACCCCGGCGTCGGCCGCGCTCGGCAGCGCGGAACGCCACATCCTGCTGAAGAATTCGAGGTTGCGCAGGTCCGCGTGCACCGCCTCGTCCACGCCCGGATACTTCACCTTCACCGCGACCGCGCGCCCGTCCCGCAGGGTGGCCCGGTACACCTGGCCGATGGAGGCGGCGGCGACCGGCGTTTCCTGGAAATCGGCGAAAACCCGTGCCAGCGGCCCCACATCGCCCTCCAGCACCGTGCGCATCGCCTCGAACGACACCGCCGGCGCGCGTGAACGCAGCTCGGCGAGCTTGTCCCGGAACATATCCCGGTGTTCCTCGGGTATGAGATCGACGTCGAGCACCGACAGCATCTGGCCCAGCTTCATCGCCGCGCCCTTCATCCCGCCCAGCACCGTCACCAGCTGCTGTGCGGTCTGCAGCGCGGAGCGCTCGGCCAGGATCCGGCGCGCCTGCTCCGGCTGTCCGATCATGGCCAGCCGGGTGCCGACACCGCGCGCGGCCTGCCCGGCGGCGAGCCGCCCCAATTGGCCGCCGCGCACGAGTCTGCCCTTGGGAACTCGACTCGCCATTCTTTGTACCTCCCTGCGGCCCGTGGCGAAAAACCTACAGGACCGCGCCCGCCGCGCCCTAAGATGAGCAAAGCTCATTCTTCACCGCACGGCAGGAGGTCGTATGCCGCCGAAAGCTCCACCGCGGCGCCGTACTCCAACTCAGCAGCGATCCCGCGAAACCCGCGATCAAATTCTCGATACCGCGGCCCGATTGTTCGGTGAACGCGGTATCGCCGATACCTCGACCAATCGGATAGCCGCCGAGGCCGGGGTCAGTATCGGCACCGTTTACCGCTATTTCTCCGATCGCGGTGTCATGGTGGACGAATTGCTGCAGCGGCTGCTGGAACAGCTCGAACGGCGCTTCACGCAGTGGTTGTCCGGCGTACGCACGGAACAGGGAATGCCCGCGCTGGAGGCCAGATCGCGGTTGATCACCGAGATTCTCGAGGTGTTCGCCGAGGAACTCGTCGCGAACGCGAAATTGGTGCGCGCACTGGTCGCGGGCGTGCAGTTCTACAGCAGCGGGCTGCCGGAATTGGAGCCGCGATTCCGCTTGCTGGTCAAGGTGTTGCTGATTCAGATCATGGGTCCGGGCAACGACCACAAATACGATGTGATGTCGTTCGTGTTCGTCAACACTGGATTCGCGGCCGTGGTCCGGGCCTCGGCGGTGGAGATCGGGAGCGACGAGCGCCAGGAGGTCATCTCCACGACCGCGCGCATGATGGCCGCGTGGATCGAATCGGAGCTGGACGAGAGCGTGCCGGTCGGCGGCGGGTGAGCGACCGCGGCCGACCGGCACGCACCGGCGAGCGGTCAGATCTTGCCGCCGCCGCCGATCAGCCACGGATTGAAGGTGCACGCCAGCGCGGGGAACCGCACCGGGTCCAGCGCCCGCAGCGCGATGGAGAGCGCGCGGGGTGAGTACATCATCGTCAGGTGGTCGGAAACGTCCTGCTCACAGCCGTCCTGCAGGACGATGTTCTGTACCTTCGCCCCCGGTCCGGCCTCCAGGAAGGTCAGTTCGAAGGGGTTGGTGATCTCGTCGTAGCGGCTGCCGACGATCGTGTAGTCGATCCCGGGCACCGTGTCGCCGCCGGCGTTGAGCTTGTTCACGAAGTCCGAGCCGACCGTCTGCTGAATGCCCGCGTGGCCGACGAAGATCTCCACCAGCCCCAGCACGTCGATCCCGAAGTTGTTGATGGCCCGGCCCAGCGCGCCGATCCCGACGAGCGAGGTCCCGTGGTGGGTCGCGCCGTAGGTGATCAGGTTCTGCACCTTCGCCGCGCCGCCCTCGAACTTGGTGTACCAGTTGGACATCGAGCCGCCCTGCGAGTGCGCGACGATGTCGGCCTTGCTCGCGCCGGTCGCCGCCAGGACCCGATCCACGAACACCGCCAGCTGTTTCGCGGAGTCCTGGATGTAGCCGGTGCCCATGACGCCGGGCAGCACCGAACCGAGCCCGCCGCCCTGGAGCAGGTCGGAGCGGCCGTAGTTGAAGGTGAAGGTGCAGAATCCGGCATCGGTGATGGGCTTGCTCATGTACGCGAAGCCGTTGTAGGCGTTCATCCAGGTGCCGTGCACCAGTACCACCGGGCGCGGATGTTCCACGGTGGGTTTGCAGTTCCAGTCGTTGGTGCCCGGCGGCGCGGCGTCGGGATTGGCCAGTCCGTATCCGAAAGCGGCCAGCCACGAGGTCATTTCGGGGCCGTACTGCTGGGTGTCGGTGGCGCGCCCGCCCGCGGAACCCGAACTGGACCCGGATCCGCCCAGGCAGTCGCCGGACCCGTTGCCCGAGCCCGCGCCGCTGCCGGAGGTGCAGGCGGATCCGGTCCCCGCGACCGTTCCCACCTTCACCCCGGCCGCGATGTAGTCGGCCAGCTGCTGTTCGGTGGCGGGGGCTTCGGGCGCGGCCGTGGTGGTGGATCCGGTGAATCCGAGGGCCAGCATCGATACCCCGGCCAGCACCGCCACCCGTATCGCCCCGGGGCGTTTGCTTCGTGTCATTGCGTGCCTTTCTCCAGCGCAGTGAAGGCGCGAGTCGTACCGCTGCGGAATCGGTCTTCTCAACTCGCGACCGCGGCAACGCTAGAACCGTGGGACCGGTGTCCGGTGCCGCCGCACACCGGTTCTGGATAGGTCACCAATTCGATTGGGGCAAACCATGAGTACGGACAAGAATCCGTGCCCCCGGGGCGAATTGCGGCGCCGCGGTCCGGGGTATCCGCACGTCGCCGCGCCTGCCCGGCCGATGCTGGACGGTCACAAACTCCGGCCGCGACCATGGTGAATTGCCTAGACATCCCATTCGATTCCCCAACCGCGTTTCCGGACGGCGAATCATGGTCGGGACCGGTGTACGCGTGCAGGCTCCGCGTGGCGCCCCACGGCGATGTCCCGAAAGGAACCGATGATGAGTGGTACCCAGCGAGTAGCGCCGGCCCGGTCCCGGGAATTGGTCGGCAGGCGAATCCGGTGTGCGAGCCCGTTTCCGGTGGAGCGCGGCCGAATTCGGGAATTCGCCCGCGCGGTGCAGGCTTATCATCCGGCGCACTGGCACGAATCGGCCGCGCGGCAACTGGGATTCGGCGCGGTCGTCGCGCCGCCCACGTTCGCCACGCTGGTGTGGCAGCGGGCCCGCTCGGAGATTCTCGGTGAGCTGCTGTCCGGATATCGGATCGATCGGGTCGTGCACGTCGATCAGACGCTCGAGATCGGCCGCCCGCTGGTGGCCGGGGACGTGCTCGACTGCGACATCACCTTCGAATCGGTGCGGCACCTGCGGTCCTTCGACGTCGTGACGGTGACGGGCGTACTCACCGATCAGACCGGCGCGGTGGTGCAGAGCGGCTCGGCGGCACTGCTCACCAGCACCCTGGCCGCCGGGGACGGCGCGATCCGGACCGCGCGCGTGAATCCGGCCGCCGCGACCCGCGGCCGGCGCGTGATCCGGAACAGCCGCACGGCCTGGACCGGCATCGACTTCGACGCCCTGGCGGTCGGCACCGAACTGCCGACCGCCGATGTCACCGTCGCCGCCGGTGACATCGTGAATTACGGCCTGGCCGTTGGTGATCCGGAACCCGGGACCGTCTCGGACCGCTTCTTGTCCAGAGATCGGCCCGCCCTGGTGGTCCCGAGCATGCTGGTGTCGGCGCTGGCGACCGGCTACGTCAGCGAGTGGACGCGCGATCCCGCCGCTGTCACCAAGTACTGGGTCGAATACTCCGATCGCATGCACCATCTCGCGGTGCCCGACATCGGCGGCGCGGAACTGGAATTCAACGGCCGGGTCGTGGCCTGCGATCGCCGCCGCCGGGTGGCGACGATCGCCATCGACGCGAAGTCGCACGGCGCCAAGCTGTTCGGCTACGCCACCGCCGAGGTGAGCTTCACCCCTGCTCGGCGGCGTTGAACGAGCGCGCGATCAGGGCCGCGCGCAGCTGCCACAGGCCCGAGGCCGCCGCCGGGTCGAAGCCGGTCAGCTGGCAGATTCGCTTGATCCGATAGTCGACGGTGTTGGTGTGCACGTGCAGCAGTCGCGCGGTGCGCTGGCGATTGAGATTGGTGCTGATATGGCAGCGCAGGGTCTGCAGCAGCTCGGGATGATTGTCGAGCGGATCCAGCAGCGCGCCGAGCATCTCGCGACCCAGGCCGGGCCGGGTCAACTGGTACTCCAGGGCCATGTCGGCGAAGCGGTACAGCCCGGCCTCGGAGTTCAGGCACTGCACCATGTCCAGCAGTTCGTGCGCGCGATCCGCCGCCGACGGCACGTCGCCGGGTACGGCGACGACCACCGTCGCGGTGATCGGGACCCGGGCCGCCGCCGACAGCCTGGCGATCAGCTCCGGCAGCCGGTCGGGGCCGGTCGCCCCGGTCGGCACCAGCAGCGTGCCGCCGTCGACGCTCAGCAGCGCCAGCGCGGTGTCGCCGCAGCGCACCGCGAGTTCGGCCTGCAGCCTGCGCAACTTGCGGCGCGCGACCACCCGGCCGTCCAGCATGGGGTGCCGCTCGTCCGGGTGCTCAGGAATCGCCAGGGCCAGTACCGAATACTCGGCGGCGATGTCGATGCCGCATTCGCGGGCCATGGTCGAGGTGGCGTGGCCGCTCAGCAGCGCCGAGGTCAGGGTGTGCACCGAGGTGTGGTGCTCGCTCACCACCGCCCGGTGCTCGCGCACGTAGGCGGCCACCACGGGCACCGAGATGGTGTCCAGCATCTCCACCACCAGCTTGGCGCCGGTGATGAGGCTGCGGTGGTCCTCCTGGGCCGAGGTGTCGGAGAGGATCAGATCCATACCGAGTTTGAAGCCCTCGTGAATGGAGTGCAGGACGGTGTCGATCGGCACGCCCTCGCGGGCCCAGCCGGCCGCCGCCTCGGACAGCCGCCCGGTCTTGGCCGGAATGTCCTTGCCGTCCAGCATGCTCACCGCCAGCTCCAGGCAGACCCGGGTGATGGCGGTGACCTCGCCGGAGATGACATCGCCGGGCAGCGTGCCGCACGGGATCACATTGTCTATGAAGTGCCCCACCAATTTCCGGGACACCGTGCCCACATCCCGCAGCGGCTGGGACATCGGTTCGCCCGAGACCATCAGTCCCGATCCGTGTGCTCTGTCGGATGTCATCGTCGACTCCCTTCGAGATGGATACCGCGTCAACGGCGCCTGTCGAACTCTAAAGTGATCATCGGCTCACCTTCTACTCCCTTCCGCGACCGGTTTCCGGACCCGATGAAATGCGCCGTGACCAGGCGCGATGGCGACGGATGGTGGCGGCCCGGCGGAACTTCGCGCGGCAGATGTGCGCGGTCGCTCATCTTTTCGCCGCACCCGCCGTTGTGGCCGATACCAGCGGCGATGCCCGCGAACTGGAGCGTTCTCCAGGATTGCGACGAGCGGCCGTTCCGGCGCTCGCACGGGCCTACTTTTCTCCGCATGATGCGCGTGGCCCTGCTGTCCGTCACCCTGCTCCTGCTTGCCTCGTTCGGCACCGTGCGCGCCGATCCGGTGGTCGAGATCCAGGCCCCGCTGCCCGAGCGCGCGATGGTCGCCGCGCGCCCCGGCGCCGATGGCGCGCACCTGATCTCGGCCGGGCAGGGGCCGGGCCGGATAGTGAACCTGAGCGTCTACTCCGCCGCCATGGGTCGCGCGATACCGGTGGAACTACTTCCGGCCCATGATGATTCGCGATCAGCGCCGGTGCTGTACCTGCTCAACGGCGTCGACGGCGGTTCGGACAGCGGGGTGTGGAGCGACGGCGCGAACTGGCTCACCAGAACCGACGCCGAACGTTTCTTCGCCGACAAACAGGTGACCGTGGTGATGCCGATCGGCGGCGGGGGCACGTTCTTCGCGGACTGGCGGGCCGACGATCCGATTCTGGGCCGCCAGCGCTGGATCACCTTCCTGACCGCGGAACTGCCGCCGGTGATCGACTCCGCCTTCCACGGCACCGGGGCCAACGCGGTCGCGGGCCTGTCGATGGCGAGTTCGTCGGTGTTCCGGCTGGCCCTGGCCGCGCCCGGCCGATACCGCGCGATCGGCTCCTACAGCGGCTGCGTGCGCACGAGCGATCCGTTCGGGCAGCTGATGGTCAACGCGATAGTGGCCGCGCGCCGCGGCAATCCGCTGAACATGTGGGGCCCGCCGGGGGATCCGGCCTGGGCGCTCAACGACCCCTACCTGCACGCGGATGGGCTGCGCGGGCTGGCCATCTACGTCGCCACCGGCACCGGCGTCCCGGGCCCCTACGACACCCTGGGCGGGCCCGGGGTGAACGGGAACCCGGTCAAGCTGGTCGATCAACTGGTGATCGGCGGGATCCTGGACGCGGTGACCGCCCGGTGCACCGGGCAGCTCCGGGATCGGTTGCGCGAGCTGGACATTCCCGCGACCTTCGACATGCGCCCGAGCGGCACCCACTCCTGGCCCTACTGGCAGCAGGACCTGCACAACTCCTGGCCGCTGTTCGCCGCGGCCCTGGATCAGTGATCGAGCACGCCCGCCGCGCGCAGGAAGCCGGCCCGCATGACGGTGAGGTAGCGGTCGACCGACTCGTGCGCGACCGGGGTGTCGGGGTAGATGACGCTCAGTGACGTGCCCGCGGGCAGGCGGTTGATCCACATCAGAACCTGTTCGCTGGCAGCGCGATTGGCGTACACGCCGCCGTTCGCGACATCGAACAGCTCGTTGCCGAGGAAGTCCCGGGCATCGACATACGAGATCATCGGGGTCACCCAGCCGGCGGGCACCGAGATCGTCGCGTCGTCGGCGGCCAGTTCCAGGACGCGGTGGAACGAGACGCCGGTGAGGCGCACCCCGTTTTCGTAGGCGCGCTGGGCGCGAGTGACGGTGCGATCGAAATCCGCGGTGGCGCTGAACGGAAACGCGACCGGCACCAGGGTGACGAACCAGCCGACGGTGGCGATCTCGGCGAAGGTCGCGCGGGTGCTGATGGGCGTCATGCCGAAGTAGTAGTCGCCGCCGGTGAGTTCGCGCTGGGTCAGGGCCGCGATCGCGAAGATGCCGCCGGTGAATTCAGCGCCGTGCGTCGCGCAGGCCGTCTCGAAGGCGCGTGCCTGCGTCTCGTCGAACAGCGGCAGGGTGCGGTGGGCGCTGCGGCTGTAGCCGTCCAGACTGGTGCCCAGATCCAAAGGGAAGCACGGCAGTTCGCCGTCGTTGCCGCGCACCAGCTCCAGCCATCTGCGCACCCCGGGCGACGCCGGGGTGAGCTGGGCCGAGCGCTCGCGCTCGCGCGCACAGTAGTCCACGAAACTGGCGGGTTCCATGAGCGGTTCGGTGAGTTCGCCGATTTCCCGGGCGTACAGCTGGGCCAGATCGAAACACGAGATGTACTGTGCGACACCGTCGGTGTGCAGATGATCCACCGCCAGGTACAGGGTGGTGCCGCCGCCGTGCTCGATGGCGCCGAAGGTGAAGCAGTCCCACTGGAACGGGCCGGGCGTGGTCTTGTGCACGTGCTGGCGGATGGCTTCGGCGTTGTCGATCTCGCCGTGATCGGTCGGCTCGAACTCCACCGCCTCGGGCGGCAGCAGATGGCGCACCAGTTCGCCGCCGCCGGTGCGTTCGAACCAGGTGCGGAAGGTGTCGTGCCGGAGCAGGAAGGCGTTGATGGCGCGGGTCATGGCGCCGCGGTCGAGCAGGCCCGGTACCTCGGCGGTGACCAGGCACAGTCCGGAGAAGCGGAAGTCCGCGCCGGCGTTGCGGTCCGCGCCGCGCAGGTACTCCTCCTGCTGGTGCGACGGCGGCGCGGGATGGACCGGCGCGAGCGCGGCGGCGGCCAGTGCCGCGGGGGTGGCGGCCCAGGTCAGCACGCGGCCGGGGGTGGGCTCCCACTCGTCGATCAATCCGAAACTCACCATTGTTCAATCCCTGTTCTTCACTGTCAGTTGCTCGTGCCGTCGACCATGCGCAGGGTGCGCAGGCTCGGCCAGGCGGTGGACCAGCGCACGCGCGGTTCGAGGCACAACCACACCGTCACATCGCGATTCACGCTCGGGAAGCCGAGCGGCCGGTCGATGCGGGTGAGGGCGGTGACCTCCGCGAAGTCGACGCCGATTCCGGTGCGGGGCTCGTCGATGCCCACGTACAGCACGGCCTCGGCGGTGTCGGGCGGTGGTGGGAAGTACCCGTAGCCCCGGTTGGTGCTGTAGATCGGTGGCAGGCGCACGGTCCGGCCGAAATGTTCGAGTCCGGCGGCCTGCCAGTAGTTCTGGGTGATGATGACCAGTTCGGGGTGCAGCGCCGCCGGTACCCGGCCGTGCGCGTCCTCGACGCCCGCGAGCAGATCATCCCAGCCGGACGGGCCGAACAGTCTTGCGCGCCAGTCGATCTGGGCGTAGCTGTCGGTGGGCCGGAGATGGGATTCGGAGATCGGCAGGGCCAGTACGGCGAGCACGGTGATCGCGGCGCCCAGCGCGAGCAGCACGACACCGCACCTGCGCAACCAGGTCCCGAGGCCGCGCCAGGCCAGATACGCCGCGCCCGCCGCGAACAGCCCGGGGAACGCGCCGACCACGTAGTACGTGCGCAGTCCGCCGAGCAGGACCGCGAGCAGCCACGCGCACACGATAGGGATCAGGAATCGATAGGGGCGCAACGCCTCCCAGCGCACACCTGCCCACATGCCCACCAGCAGCAGCGCGCCCAGCGGTCCGGTCACCATCACGACCTGCCACGGCATGGCCCAGGTGCCCCCGCTGGTCGCCAGTTGCTCCCCGCGAATCACCGCGCCCATACCCAGCTGCGGCCGGCCGTTGGCCTGCTGCCACCACACGGTCGGCGCCGCGGCGGCGGCGAACAGGGCGGCACCGAGCCAGAATGCCCGGCGGCGCAGCATCTCCCGGGGACCGAAGATCAGCACGCCGGCGATCAGACCGGCCCACACCATGGGAACCAGCCATTTCACCTGCAGATCCACCGCTGCCACCAGCCAGGCCGCCACCAGCAGCACGTCCTGCCGGGTCCGCACCCAGCGGATGAGCAGCCAGCTGATCGCGGCGGTGCAGGTGGCGTCCAGGGCGAAGGTGGTCAGGATCGCCGACTGCATGACCGCGGCGGGCGTCGCGGCGTACGCCAGCGCCGCCACCGTCTGCGCGGTGCGGCCGCCGCCGAACTCCCGGGTGATGGCGGCGCAGAGCACGATCGCGGCCAGCGTCGCGAGCAGCGCCGGAATGCGCAGCACCACCGTGGAACCGGGGTCGAGCGCGTTGGCGGCGGCGGCGAGCAGGGGGATCAGCGGGCCCTGATCGGCGTACCCGAAGGCCGGATGATTCCCGGCGGCGATGAAATACAGTTCGTCCCCGCCGAAGTCGTACCGGCCCAGGCGAACCGCGAACAGCGCGCCCGCCGCGGCGGTGACGAGACCAACCGCCCGCCAGGCGAACGGGTGCGGCGCGGGCGATCCGGTCGCGGTCGCGGACTTCGCGGGAACCCCGGGGTCGGCGGCGCTCGGGAATGTCATGGCCGCTCGGCCGGTTCGGGCAGGGCGAGGGTGGCCGCGGCGACCAGCAGCGCCACGACCGCGATGGCGGCGAACATGGTGATGCTGCCCGTCATGGTGTGCGAGCGGAAGAACACCGCGCTCAACAGGGCCAGTCCCAGTCCGTTGCCGATCTGCTCGATGGTCGGCAGCAGTCCCGAGGCCGCGTCCATGCGCGCCTGGTCCAGTGCCGAGAGCATGATCGGCTGCAACTGCACGCCGAACAGCCCGACGCCCAGACCGGACAGGAAGACCGGCCCGGCGGCCAGGGGCAGGGCGGGCACGCTCTCGACGAGGTACAGGTACGTCGTGCCGAAGACGACACAGCCGCCGTACAGCGCCATTCCGGCGGCCAGCGTGCGAACGCCCCACCGCCCCACCAGGATCGGTGAGGCGAGCGCGCCCGCGCCGGCGCCGAGTGCGAACGGGGTCATCAGCAGCCCGGTATGCCAGGGCGACAGGCCCATCTCGTCCTGCAGGGTGACCGACACCGTGAACACGAACGCGGTGAACAGGCCGAAGAAGACCGCGACCAGGCCGGCCCCGACCGCGAATCCGCGATCGGCGAACAGGTCGAAGCGCAGCAGCGGGTCGGCGCCGTGACGGGCGGCCCAGCGCTGTTGCGCGACGAACACCGCCCCCCACAGCAGCGCCACGCCCAGTTGCACGGCGGTCATGGCGCGCCACCCGTGCTGCTGGAGGTCGGTCAGCGCGTACAGCAGCGCGAACAGGCTCACGGTCGAGAGCACGGCCCCGCCCGGATCGAACCGCACCCGCTCGCGGGGCCTGCCCAGGCGCAGATACCGCAGACCCAGCCCGAAGGCCAGCACCCCCAGCGGCAGGTTGATCATGAACACCGAATGCCAGCCCAGATTCCAAGGATTCGCGGTCACCAGCGCTCCACCCAGGATCGGCCCGAGCATGCCCGCGAATCCGGCCACGCCGCCGTACAGGGCGAACACCTGCCCGTGCAGGCGGCGCGGGAAGGTGGCGGTCAGGATGGCGATCGTCTGCGCGCCCATGCCCGCGCCCGCCGCGCCCTGAACGGTCCGCGCGATCACCAGTTCCCCTGCGCTGTCCGCCATTCCGCACCACACCGAGGCCGCGGTGAACGCGACCACCGAGGCCAGGAACATGACTCGGCGCCCCAGCAGCTGACCGAGGCGGGCCGCGGTCAGCAGGGTGCAGGCGAAGGCCAGCGAGTACGCGGTGACGAACAGCAGTTGCTGTTGGCGGGTCGCGTCCAGGTCCGCGGTCATGGCCGGGAGTGCGGTGTTCACGATGGTCACGTCGATCATCTGCATGAACACCGCGATCAGGCAGCCCGCGAAGCCGAGCCAGGCGGTCGCGCCGCCCGGCTCGGCCCGGCGATCGGCGGCGATCTCGGTCACGGATGAGCCCCGACGGGCTCGCCGGTGGCCAGGATGAGTTCGGCCACCTTCGGCCCGGCCTGCAGCAGGCTGAAGGTGCGGCCCATCTGCAACGACATGAGTTCGATGCCGAGCTGTTTGGCGACGCGCGCACCGAATTCGACGGCCATGAGCGAATCCAGGCCGAGTTCGGGCACCGGCACGGTCAGGTCGATCGACTCCGGCGACACCCCCATGACGACAGCCAGCTGATCGGCCAGCATGCGGGCCACGGCCTGTCCGCGCTTGCTCTCCTCCAGCGCGCCCAGCTCGGTCTTCAATTGCGCCAGTGCGGAATTGTCCCGCACCGAGGTCGCGACCAGGGTGGCCACGCGACCGATCCGGGCCATCTGCGGGAAGGCCGCGGTGAGCTTGCCCCAGTCGGTGGGGATGATCGCGGCGCGTGTCACGCCCAGGCGCAGGGACTGCTCCAGATACGACGTGCCGTCGGCCATGTCGATGGCGGCGAAGCCCACCAGGTCGAGGTACTTGGACACCTTCTCTTCGGCCGCCATACCGCCTGTCGCACCGGACATGTGGCCCCAGCCGATGCAGAGCGCGGGCATCCCGGTGCGGGCCCACTGCTCGGCGAGCGCCTCGACCGCGACATTCGCGGCGCAGTAGTTGTACTGGCCGAAGATGCCGAACATCGAGCCGCCCGAGGAGTACAGCACGAAGGCGTCCAGCTCGATGCCGGCCGCGGTGACCGCGCGGTGCAGGGCGCGCGCGCCGTGCACCTTCGGGCGGTACACCCGGGCCAGCTGATCCAGATCCATGGCGGTCACGCGGTTGTCCGAGACCGCCCCGGCGGCATGGAAGATGCCGCGCAGCGGATGCCCGGTGCTGTGCGCGCGGGCGATGAAACCGGCCACGGCCGCGAAATCGGTGACGTCGGCGGATTCTTCAAGGACCTCGACCCCCAGCGCCCGCCAGGCCGCGATCTGCTGGCGGGCGGCCGCGGTGGCCGCGCCGCTGCGCCCGACGAGCATGAGCCGCCGCGCGCCCCGGCCGACCAGCCAGCGGCCGGTGGTCAGGCCGAAGCCGCCGAAGCCGCCCGTCACCAGATAGGTTGCCGCGCGGTCGATTCGGACCTCGGGCAGGTTCGGCCGCACGGGCGGGGCGGCAGCGTCGAGGCGCAGCGCGACCCGGGAAGTCCGCGAGGAGCGGATGACCTCGTCGAAAGCCTGTGCCACCTCGTGGGTTTCGAACGTCTCGAAGGGCAGGGCGCGATAGAACCCGGCCTCGATCTTGCTGTAGACCCGGCGCAGCAGTTCGGCCAGCTGCCGGGGCCGCACCGCGCACATGCGGTCCAGGTCGATGGAGAAGTACGTCAGGTTCTTGTCGAAATTGGCGAGTTCGAGCAGTCCGCCGGTGTAGACGTCGGCCTTGCCGACCTCGACGATCCTTCCGAATTCGGCTACGGCCTTGAAGTTCTGGCGCAGGATCTCGCCCGGAGCGGTGGACAGCACCACGTCCGCGCCGAGCCCGTCGGTCAGGGCCAGCACGTCGTCGGCGAAGTTGAGCGACCGCGAGTTCAGCGCGTGGTCGGCGCCGAGTTCGAGGATGTGCGCCCGGCGCTCGTCGGTGCCCGCGGTGCCGATGACCCGCGCGCCCAGGGCCTTGGCGACCTGGATGGCGGCCGAGCCGACGCCGCCGGCGGCGCCGTGGATCAGCACGGTCTCGCCGTTGAGCAGTCGGGCCAGATCGACCAGCGCGTACTCGGCCGTGCCGAAAGCGGTGGTGCTGGTGCACAATTCGGGCGCCGCACCGGCGGGCAGCCGGATCACCAGGTGCTCGTTCACGATGCGGAAGCGCCGCATCATGTCCTTGGCGGCCACGGCCACCATGTCGCCGACCGCCACCCCGGCCACCCCGGGGCCGACGCGCTCCACCGTGCCGACGCCCTCCATGCCCGGGGCGGTGCCGAAGAAGGTCGCGCCCAGCTCGCGTTCGCCCAGGATGCCCATGACCTTGAGCGGGTCCTTGTAGTTGAGCCCGACCACCCGCATGCGCACCTCGACCTCGCCGGGCCCGGGATCGGGCCGGGCGCAGGCCCGCCACGTCAGCGCCGAGAGCAGGCGTGAACGCGGTTGTTCCAGTGCGAAATTGGCGTTCGAATCGGTGAGCGGGACCGCGGTGTCCAGGGTGTCGACCCGGTCCTGCAGTGCCCGCTGGATCACCGGGGCCCAGCGCTTGCCGCCGCGCAGCAGGATCTCGTCGGAATTGTCCAGGGTGAACGCGCCGGGTACCGCCAGTTCGGTGACCAGATCGATGAGCGCGATACCGGGCTCGATGTCCACCAGCCGCCAGCGCAGGCGCAACTGCTCGTTGAGCAGCACCCGCCGGGCCCCGGCGAGCGCCGCCTGCGCCGAGTTGGGCAGCACAGTGCTGCCGGGCAGGGTGAAGGCGCGCTCGGTGATCAGCGTCGCGCGGAACCGGCCCGCCTCGGTGGACATCGCGTCCGCGTCCTCGGTGCTCGCCGCGTGCTCGTCCACCGCGACCGCGATCCGCTTGAACGCCCACAGCGCGGCCAGATCGTCCTCGATCGCGCCCGCGACCACGCAGACATGCACTTGGTGCACACCGGGTTCGGCCGCGGCGGCGGCCAACTCGGCGGCCAGTTCGGTTTCCAGATCCGTGTCGGCGGCATCGGCGTGCAGATACCGGGAGGGCCGCAGCACCGTGGCGAGCCGATCGGCGCGGCCGCCGAGACCCAGCGCCACCACCACGCTCGCGGTGCCGTTGGTCGGGGGCAGCACGCCGGGATCCAGCGGGTCGCGCAGTTCCATGGTGTCGGTGTAGAAGAAATCGACCATGCGCCGCAGCGGGTCCGCGCCCGGGTTGAGCGCGCCCACCCGCACCCCGATCAGGCGCAGGCACAGGTTGCGGTCCTCGTCGAGCAGGTCCACGTCCGCGCAGAGCGGGGAGTTCGGGTCGCGGCGGGCGACGACCGTGACCTGCTCGGGCAGCGGGCCGTACAGGCGCACGTCCTCCACTCCGACCGGAACCATGGCGCCCTCGCCCATGCTCGCGTCCGCGAACAGCAGCGCGACCGTCTGCATGGCGGCGTCGACGACCGCGGGGTGGGCCAGATGACCGGAGTCGAGGCCGATGCCCGCGTCGACCGCGGCCACCACGGTGTCCACGGTGGCGCGCACCGAGGTCACCCGGCGGAACGCGGGGCCGTACTGCAGCCCGCGTGCGGCCAGGGCGGCGTAGAACAGCTCCGGATCGAACTCGGTGGCCGAATCATCCTCGGGGACGCTGACTTTCGACGGCTCGTAGCCGTCGGTCAGCAGGCGGCCGGTGGCGTTCACGGTCCACACCGAGCCGGTGGCGGCGCGCGAGCGGATGAGGAAGCGGCCGCTGGAATCCTCGACGCTGGTCTCCAGCAGCGGAATGTCCGAGGGCGCCATGATCAGCGGCGCGACGAAGCGCACCCCCTCCAGCGCCACCCGGCCGTGCCGGGAACGGCCCGCGGCCGCGCTGAGCGCCGCATCGAGATACGCGGCGCCGGGCAGGATGCGCGAGCCCGCGACCACGTGGTCGGCGATCCACGGCAGGGTTTGCGCGCCGACCTGCAGCTGCCAACCCGAGCGACCCTCCAGGTCCGGGTCGCCGAGCATGGCGTAGCCGCCCGGGGTGCCCAGGCGCAGCTGCTCGAACAGCGGGTGCGGGGCGTGCAGACGCACGTGCTGCCAGGGGTAGCGGGGGAGCGGCAGATGCGCGGTGACGGGATGGTCTGCGGGGAAGAGGGTTTCGGTGCTCACGACGCCGGCGGCGTACAGGCCGATGAGGGTGCGGCGCAGGCTCACCGAATCGGGCTGCTTGCGATCGAGGGTCGCGATTGTGACACCGGTGTCGTCGACGCCCAGCAGTACCTCGCGAATGTTGCCCGACAGCACCGGGTGCGGGCCGACCTCGAGGAACACGCGGTGGTCGGCGGCGGCCAGGGCGGCTACGGCGGCGGCGAAGCGCACCGGCCTGCGTACGTTCGCGCACCAGTAGTCGCCGTCCCAGGTCGCGGCGGTGACCGACGCGCCGGTCACGGTGGAGTACAGCGGCAGCCGGGGCTCGTGCGGCGTGATGCGCGCCAGCGCCGTGCGCAGTTCGTCCAGGATCGGGTCCATCAGCCGGCTGTGGTAGGGCACCTCCACGTGCAGTCTGCGCGCGAATACGCCGTCGTCGGTGAGGGTTTCGGCGATCTCGTCCAGGCGCTCCACCTCGCCGGACAGCGTGACCGAGCCCGGGCCGTTGACCGCGGCGATGTCCACCCGCGCGTCGTCCTCGATCAGCGCGGTCGCCTTGTCGGCGGGCAGGCCCACCGCGAGCATCCCGCCGGATCCGGCCGTGGTGGCCTGCAGCCGCGCCCGGTGATAGGCGACGGTGACCGCGTCCTCGAGCGACAGCACGCCCGCGACGTACGCGGCGGCCACCTCACCGACGCTGTGGCCGACGATGGCCGCCGGGACGACGCCGAGTTCGGCCAGTTCGTCCACGAGCGCGACCTGCACCAGGAAGTTCGCGGGCTGGGCCACCTCGGTGGCGGTGACCCGGGATTCTTCCTCGGGCCGCAGCAGTTCCTCGATGATCGACCAGCCGGCGATCGCCCGGAACGCCTCGTCCACGCGCTGCGCCGTTCGCGCGAAAACGCCGTCGGCGCCCAGCAATTCGCGCGCCATGCCCCACCACTGCGGGCCCATGCCCGAGAAGACGAAGACCGGCTCGGGAACGCGGTGCGCGGGAGTGCGCACCGCGTCCCTGCCGTCGCCCGCGCAATAGCGACGCAACTCCCGCCCGAGGTCGTCCCCGACGGGGACCCCGGTGCGGTACGGATGATGGGCCATGCGGGTCCAGGCCGCCTCGGCCAGCCGATCCCGATCCGCGCCCGCCGCCAGCAGGTCGGCGAACCGCCCGGCGAGCTCGCGGACCGCCGCGGGGCTGCGGCCCGAGACCGGCAGCACCCCGAAATGCCTGGGGGCGTGTGGTTCCGGCTCGGCCGTGGCGGCGTGCTCGGTCAGGATGACGTGCGCGTTGGTGCCGCCGTAGCCGAATCCGTTGACCGCGATGGTCATACGCTCGACCGCCGGATCGACGGGCTCCGGCTCGAGCTGGACGTGCAGGTTCAGCTCGGCGAATGGGATGTCCGGGTGGGCGGTGTCGAACCAGCCCTGCGGGGGGATCGTGCGATGGGAGATGGCGAGCGCGGATTTGATCACGCTCGCCACCCCGGAGGCGGCCTCGGTGTGGCCCAGGGTGGCCTTGAGCGAACCGACGCCCAGGGTGCCGGGGCGCCCGCCCGCCGCACCGTAGACCCGGCCCAGGGCGCGCAGTTCGATCGGGTCGCCGACCGGGGTGCCGGTGCCGTGCGCTTCCACGTAGGTGATGTCCTGCGGATCCAATCCCGCACGGGCGCAAACGGTTCGGGCCAGCGACTCCTGCGCCGTGGCGTTCGGCACGGTGATCGCGGTGGTGCGCCCGTCCTGGTTGGTCCCGCTGGCCTTGATGACCGCGTAGACGCGGTCGCGGTCGCGCACGGCGTCGTCGAGGCGCTTGAGCACGATCATGCCGCCGCCCTCGCCCCGGCCGTAGCCGTCGCCGGCCGCGTCGAAGGATTTGCACCGCCCGTCCGCGGCCAGGAAGCCGCCCTTGCACATCATGACGAACGTTTCGGGCTGCAGCATGATGTTCACCCCGCCCGCCAGCGCCACCGCGCAGTCGCCGCGGTTCAGGGCCTGACAGGCCAGATCCACCGCGACGAGCGAGGACGAGCACGCGGTGTCGACGGTGAGCGCGGGTCCGGTCAGGTTGAGCGCGTACGCGATTCGATTGGAGAGCATCGTGTAGGAGGCGCTGGCCGCGGTATGCATGTCCACCTGCGGCAGCGCCGGGCCGACCACGCCGACGACCGACTGATCGACCACGAATCCGCCCACGTACACCCCGACCGGTGCACCGGCCGCCCGGGCCGCGACGCCCGCGTCATCGAGTGCCTCCCAAGTGATTTCGAGCAGCAGCCGCTGTTGCGGATCGAGTCCGGTCGCCTCGCGCCGGGAGATGCCGAAGAAGTCGGGATCGAACTCCCACGGGTCGGTGGTCAGGAAGGCTCCGTGCTTGGTGTAACTGCGGGCCGGCGCCCGGCGGTCCTCGTCGTACCAGCGGCGGTAGTCCCAGCGGGTGGCCGGTATCTCCACGACCCCGTCCCGCTTCTCGACCACGAAATCCCAGAAACTCTGCGGTGAGTCGATTCCGCCGGCATAACGGCACCCGATACCGACGACAGCGATATCCGACATAGGTTTCCTTTCGAAGGGGCGCGCAAGACAACGGCGGTCTCTCGAAGGGGAACGACGCCGGATCATCGTCCGGACGTGCGGCACGACCGGACTCTGCGGCCGTGGACATCGGCCGCCCACCGCGCTGTGGTGCGGCCGATATTAACGCTGCCACAAGGGGTTTCGTCCGCCGAGCGAGCAGGTTGATCCACGGCCACAAAGGTTCGTCCGGGGTTCTGTGAGGCGCCACGAATCGCTCCTGCGGTCCGGTGGCGCCGGGTAGCATCGGCGCGCGTACCCACGATCTCGGGAGTGTTCTTTGTTCATCGGGTTCGCGCTGTGGGCGGATTTCGTCGTGCGCCGGCGGTTGCTGGTGCTCGGTCTGGTGTCGGCGGGCCTGCTCGCCCTCGGCGGTTACGGACTGGGGTTGCACGCGCACCTGAGCTCGGGCGGCTGGGACGATCCGCGGTCGGAATCGGTGCGGGCGGCCTGGTTGCGCGAGAGCGCGTTCGGGCGCGACCGCGCCGGGGACGTGATCCTGCTGTTCCGGGCGCCCGACGGCGCGACGATCGACGACCCGGGTTTCGCGTCCACGGTGTCCGGGTTCCTGGACAGCCTGCCGCGTGATCATCCGCGCGAGATCTCGAAGGTGAACGGCGCCTACTGGCCGACCGAAACCGGTGTGGCGCAGCGCAATGTCTTCGGCACCGAGGATCGGCAGTACGGCTTCGCCTCCATCGCGCTGGCCGGTGACGACGAGACCACGGTCATGCGGGACTACCGCACGATCGCCGGCGCGCTGCGGCTCGACGGGGTCGAGATGCAGGTCGCGGGCGGACAGGCCGTGGGTGGCGCGCTCAACGACACCATGGTGCAGGACCAGTTGCGCATGGAACTGCTCGCCATTCCGGCGGTGGCGGTGCTGCTGTTCTTCGTCTTCGGCGGTGCGGTGGCGGCGGCGCTGCCGCTGGTGATCGGCGCGCTGACGGTGGCCGCGGCGTGGGGCGTCATGCGGGTCATCGCGACCGGCATGGAGGTGAATTCCTTCGTCTCACCGGTTGTTTCGATGATCGGTCTCGGTCTGGCGGTCGACTACGGGCTGTTCATCGTGAGCCGGTTCCGGGAGCAGCTCGACGCGGGCGACGAGGTCGAGGCGGCGGCGCGGCGGGCGGTCGCCACGGCCGGTCGCACGGTCGCGTTCTCGGCGGTCATCGTGGTGGCGGCCAGCGGCGGCGTGCTGCTGTTCCCGCAGAACTTCCTGCGGTCCTTCGCACTCGGGGCGATGGTGACCGTGGCGCTGGCGGCGATCACGGCCCTGACGGTGTTGCCCGCGCTGCTCACCCTGCTCGGGCGGCGGGTGAATCTGCTCGGGGTGCGGCGGTTTCAGCGTCGCGGGTCCGGTGCGGGCTGGTATCGCCTGATCGCTCGGGTGGTGAAACATCGTGTCGCGGTGTTCGTTTCGGTGTGTGCGGGGCTGTTGCTGCTCATCGCGCCGGTCGCCGACATGAGTTTCGGCGGTATCAGCGAACGCTTCCTGCCCCCGGAGCACCCCACGCGGGTGGCCCAGGAGCATTTCGACGAGCTGTTCCCCCAGCGCCGGGTCGATCCGGTGCACCTGATCATCCGGACCTCGGATCCCACGGCGGCGGGCGCGGTCTGGACCGCGGCCAACACCGTTCCGGGGCTGGCGGCGCCCTTCGCCGTGCCCCGCCGCAGCACCGAGCTGCCGGACGTGTTCGTCACCGAAGCGCCGCTGGTGGATTCGCACAACGGCGGACCCACCGTGGACGCCCTGCGCGCCATCGCGGTGCCGGACGGCGCGACCCTGCTGGTCGGCGGTCAGCCGGCGATCCTGCGGGACAGTCTGCGCGCTCTGGCGGATCGGCTGCCACCCATGCTGGCGATCGTCCTGCTCACCACCACGGTGCTGCTGTGGCTCGCCTTCGGGTCGGTGGTGCTGCCGCTGAAGGTGGCGCTGCTCAACGCCCTCGGGCTCGGCGCGACCCTGGGGATACTGACCTGGGTCTTCATCGAGGGCCACGGCGCGGGCCTGCTCGACTTCACCCCGCAACCGATCATGGCGCTCATCCTGGTGGTCGTCATCGCGGTGATCTACGGCCTGTCCACCGATTACGAGGTCTTCCTGCTGTCCCGGATCGCCGAGGCGCGCGCGTCCGGGCTGTCCACCCGCGAGGCGATTCGCACCGCGACGGCCGAGACCGCTCGCATCATCACCGCGGCCGCGCTCGTGCTGCTGGTCGTGGTGGGCGCGTTCGCCTTCTCCGACCTGCTGATGATGAAGTACATCGCCTACGGGATGATGGCGGCGCTGTTCATCGACGCCACCATCCTGCGCATACTGCTGGTCCCGGCCTCCATGGCGATCCTGGACGACCGGTGCTGGTGGGCGCCGCGGTGGTTGCGGCGCACCCGCTCGCCGGTGGCGGAAAGCGCCGAGCGGCAGTTGATTTCACAGTGAGGCCGGTTCGGGGCGTTGTGGCGTGCGGGGGCGCGCGGGTGCGATGACCCGCCAGGAGATGGTCGTCCACGCCACGGCCAGGATGACCGAGCCGAGCACGTCGGTGGGGTGGTGCGCGCCCGCGTAGAGCCGTTGCGCGGCAACCAGAACCGGGATCAGCAGCACGATCGCGGCCAGGACCCGGTAGCGCCGTCCGGTCGTGGTGAACCACAGCAGCAGCGCGATGCTCAGGTAGAGCGTCAGGGCCGCCGCGACGTGCCCGGACGGGAAGCTGGAAGTCGGAGGGAGATTCGGGTCCAGGTGGTTGACGCGGGGGCGGTCGCGGTCGACGATCGCGGTGGTCGCCAGGAACAGGGTGATCTCGCCGAGCATGGCCACCGCGAGGAACAGGGCCGGGCGCCAGTCACGCTGTGCGCCCAGCGCCAGGACCGCGACGATGAGGGCGACGACGATCACGGCGGCGGTGTTGCCGACCTCGCCGAACACGCCGAGAATGGAATTCAGTGTGGGATTGCGGTTTTCGGACAGCGTCGCCACGCTGTCGTAATCTCCCCGCAGCGCGGTGGTGTCGGACTGGAGTGCCCGGATCGTCAGGCCCAGTCCGGCGAGCAGCGCTCCCACCAGCAGCCAGCCCGCCGCGAGCCGCGCCGCCCCGCGCCACGGGTGCGGCAGCGGGGCCGCGTGCGCGTCCGGGACGGGCCGCAGCTCCCGCTCGTCGTCCCCGGGCAGATCGCCCGGCAGCGGTCCGTCCTCGGGGATGCCCGAATCGCGTCGCCAGCGCAGGAAGGCGACGGTGGCCGAGGCGAGCCACAGCGACCCCAGCAGCCAGCCGGCGAGCACGTCGGTGACGAAGTGCACGCCCAGCGCTATCCGGCTGAACCCGATCGCGATGACGAGCAGCGTCACGACCGCGACGACCGCGCGCCGTGTCTTGGCGCCCATGGCCGGAAGGAACACCAGCAGCAGAATCCCGTAGCACACCAGGGAATTCATCGAATGGCCACTGGGGAAGCTCCACCCGCCCGCGGTGTAGACCGGATTCTCGGCTTCGGGGCGCAGTCGTCCCACCACCGCCTTGACCGCGACGTTGAGGATGAAACTGCCTGTGGCTGCCAGGATTACGTACACCGCGAGGCGTTTCTGGTCGCGCTGGGCCAGCCAGATGGCGGCGAGGGCGAGCATTACGACCAGGGTGACGCTCGATCCGAACCTGGTCAGGACCTCCAGGCCGCTGCGCAGTGCGTCGTTGGCCGCGACCACCGAGACCACCCGGTCGACGATCTGCTGGTCCACCCGCTGCATCGGCTCCCACCGGGTGCGGGCCGACACCGCGAGCGCACCGAAACCGATTCCGACGGCCACGGCGACCAGCAGCGCCACGCCGCTGCGGACGGCGAACCGCTCCGCGGCCACGAGATCATCGTGGCGCTCGCCGGGATCGGCCACCCTCGTCGGGATATCGACGTCCTGCCGGTCGACAGACAATCCGAACCTCCTGCCATCGTGCGGCGCCCGTCGCGGTGACGGATGCCGGTCGTTGTCCCCGGTTTCCCGCAACGGGCCGTTGCAATCAGACCGGTTCGCCCGACGGGTCCACCGGCGCGCTCGCGTGCGAAGTCGCGACGGTGATATTTCCGGATGCGGGAATGGGCGCGTGCGGTCGCCCGGTTGTGGTGTGCGGCTGTACGGCGGTGCCCGCATAGGCTCACGCCGTCACAACGATTGAAGGATTGAATGAGCACAGCACAATTCGGCTTCACCAGCGCGGGCGACCGGCTCGCGGGTGTGCTGCACCTGCCTGCCGGCGAGCCGCTCGCCGCGGTGGTCACCACCGGTCCGCTGACCTCGGTCAAGGAGCAGGCGTCGGGCGCGTACGCCCGGGCGCTGGCCGCGCGCGGGTTCGCGGCGCTCGCGTTCGACCACCGCACCTTCGGGGAGAGCGAGGGGCAGCCGCGTCAGTTCGAGAATCCGTACGGCAAGGCCGAGGACATCGGTGCGGCGGTGACGGCGCTGCTCGGCGACGAGCGGACCCGGGAGCTGCCGGTGGTCGCGCTGGGCGTGTGCGCCGGGGCCGGGTACATGGCGCGCGCGGTCGCGGACGACCCGCGGATCCGGGCGTACGCCGGTGTCGCGGGGTACTACTCCGACACATCTGTCGCGACGCCGAGCGCGGAGGCCATCGCCCGGGGCCGGGCGGCCGAACGGCGCCGACTCGAAACCGGTGTCACCGAAACGATTCCGGCGGTCGCCCCGGACGGCGGCGACGTGGGTATGCCGCTGCGTGAGGCGTACGAGTACTACGGGACTCCCCGCGGCGCGGTGCCCAATTACACCAATGCGTTCGCCGTCGAATCCTTCGCCTACACGGGCGAATTCGACGCCGTCGAGGCGGCCGCCCGGATCGCCGTGCCGTACCTGCTGGTGCATTCGGAGAACGCCCTGGTCCCGGCCTTCGCGCGCAAGTTCTACGCGACGGTGCCGAGCCCCAAGTCCGAGCTCTGGCTGGAGTCGGTGGGGCAGATCGACTTCTACGACGACCCCCGGCTCATCGACGCGGCAGCCGATGCCGCCGCCGCGATGTTCCGGTCGGTGCTCGCCCGCTGAATCGGTCGCATCGGAATCGGGCCCGACGCTGAATTCGAGTGCCGCTGCCATTCGGTTCAGGCGGCCGGGAGAGGCGAATTCGCGCCGTCTTTCCTCAGTTCGGGGTGTCGCCCTCGTTATCCATGTTGGCGGCCTGGTCTTCGGTGGTGGCGATGGGGTCGGGCTCGGCCGCGGGCTCGTCCTCATCGCGTTCACGGTCCGCCCGACGTGCGGCATCGGGGCTGGTAGTCATGGCTGGTGTCCTTTCGTTCGGGGGCGCTCTGTCCTCCGGCTACCCGGAAAGATCATCGGCAATCGTGCCGGTGTCGCGGAGCATCCGATCGATCGATCGTCAAGCCGACAGAATTATCGGCAGAATTATGGATTCCACCGCGGGAAATCCGGGAGCGCCCGCTGAATTCGTCTGCGGCCGACCGAAGGCGTTGCCGGGGATTTGTGTCTGCAGTACTGTCTGGCCGAAAGTGCACAGGTTGGCCACATTCGACGCGGTCGGCGGGCAATTCGGTATAAGGCGGGAAGTTCGAGTGTTCGGCAGTGGCGTGCGGTGGCTGTGTACGGCGGCGGTGGCGGTCTCCGCGTCGGTCAGCGGGGCGACGGCGGCGGGGGCCGACCCGGCGCCCGAGGGCAAGGAACTCGTCGTGCTGGGGGATTCGTTCTCGGCGAACGTGTGGAACATCATCGAGCAGGAGACCGACTGCCGTCGGCACGGTCCGACGGCGTGGCCCACTCAGCTGGGCAAGCTGATGGGGGTGGACGGGACCGACCGCATGTCGAATCCGTCGTGCCCGGGGGCCTCGATCGACAGCGGGCCGGGGTGGACCCTGGCCATGCAGGCCAAGCGGGCGGACGAGGAGGGGGCCTTCGGGCCGCGCACCAAGGTCGTCACGTTCCAGTTCGGGATGAACGACAAGTGGGGCAAGAACGAGCAGACGATGTGGAACTCGCTGCAGCAGTGCGTGTTCAACGTCGAACTCGGCTGCGGGCCGGAGGCCGTGGACGAGGGCCGGATACCCGACTACAACGGCGTCTCCGGAAAACTCTTCGCCGAGCGCATGCGCAACGCGGTGACCTACATCCGCTACTACGCGCCGAACGCGCGCCTGGTGCTGGTCGGTTACCCGGAACTGTTCGTGTCGGGCTCGGATACGGTGTGCCTCAACTTCTTCGGCGTGGCCCCGTTCGTCAATCCGCGCGGTCGCGCCGCGGTCGAGTACTTCGATCGGATCGATCGGGCGCAGCGCGAGGCGGCGGAGATTCTCGGTCTGGAGTTCATCGACGCCCGCGCGCTGACCGCCGGTCACGGCCTCTGCTCGGCCACCCCGTGGGTGAACGGCGTCTTCGATCCGCGCGCCGACTTCGGCGGCCTGTTCTTCCACCCGTCCACGCAGGGTGATGCGGTGGTGGCCAACGCGATCCACGCCGGTCGCTGACTTTGCCCGGCCGGGTTCGCATCGTGGAACCCACGGTGCGAGCCCGGCCCGAGGCGCATAATCGGGGTTCCGCGTTCGTGTCGATGGGGGAGTTCCCATGGATGTCACCGCACCCGTTTGCGTCGTAGGAGCCGGTCAGAGCGGCATCATGGCGGCGGCGCAGTTGCGCGGCCTCGGCTACGAGCGGATCGACATCCTCGAGGCGGGGCCGGAGCCGGGCGGATACTGCCGGACCGCCGAGGTCGACGGCGAAATCTACGATTTCCAAGCGCATCTGATCATCCAGCAGGATTTCGGCGCGGATATGTCGGGGACCGCCATCGACGAGCTGCTCCGCCGGCATCCGGTGGAGCTCCAGCCCGAGGCGCTGTACTTCGTCTCCCGAACCGAGTCCGGCAAGCCGGGATTCGCGGTGCCGCCGCACTTTCCGCCGTTGCTGGCCACGCTCACCGCCGAGCAGGCGGTGGACCAGTTGGTCGAGGCGTGGAACATCATCGAACGGGCCGTCCGCGCCAAACACGGGCCGGGGTTGGCCGGGCTGAACTTCGACCGGGTGCCGGGGGAGACCTGGGAGAGCTGGCGGGCGCGGCGCGCTCCGCTGGTGGGCGAGGTGCTGCAGGGCATCGCGCTGTACGCGAACATGCGCAGGCCGCGTCAGCCGGTCGAGACCATCATCAACATCAATGCCCATATCTCCGGGCATGTTTCGCAGCTGGCCAAGATGCTGCTGACCCTGCATTCGGGACGGCGCGCGGAGCTGCTGGACCGGATGCCGCCCTCGCTGGTCGCCCAGATCGGTTCGCGCCGCCCGGTGACCTTGAGCTTCCGCCACGGGTTCATCAGCTTTCTGCGGCGGATGCTGCGGGACCACGAGCTCGAGGTTCAGGTGAACAGCCGGGTGACCGCGATAGAACCCGTTGGGCCCCGGCGTGTTCGGGTGTCCTCGCGGGCGGGTGCGGAGTCGCGCAGCGCGATCTACTCCCGCGTGGTGGTCACCGCCCGCCCGACCCAGATCCGCGAGATCTTCCCCCGCGGTGAGCTCCACGACCTGTTCTCCGAACGGAACTGCGCCCGCACCTGGACCCGCAGCTACCTGATCAAAGTCCCCGGGGACATCATCACGTTCCCGACGAATGCCCCCGACCCCCTCGGCTTCTGGCTGATGGATCCCCAGGGCAGCCACACCGACACCGATCCCGAGCAGGCCCTGCACCGGATCACCGCCGCCAACAAACAACACCCCGGCCCCTACTGGGTCTGCTTCAGCAACTCCGACCTTTCGGTGACCCCCGCCGAAGCCTGGGCCCTCGCGAAGGAAAGCCTGTTCCTGTTCGACGACCCCGAGTTGATCACCGAAACGATCGCCGAGTGGCCCGTCCACCCGAGCGCCCCCGCGGTCCGCGCCGGCTGGTTCGATCGCGTCGCCCGGGTCCAGGGCCGCGATTCGATCTACTTCACCGGCGAGGTCCTGTCCGGCCCGACCGCCGAGTGCATCAGCGCCTTCGCCCGCGAGGTGATCCCCGCCTGGTTCGGCCCGGGCTCGGAGTAGCTGTTCGGATCGGCCGCGCGGGCCGGGTTACCAGCGGTGGGCGACGTCGATCACGATGCGGTTGCCGGTGCCCGGACCGTCGAGGGTGAACACCCGGAACGGGAGGCGGGCGCGTACGCCCAGGCCGATCGTGGTCTGGCCCTCGAACGTTCCGGCCCAGGACAATTGGCGGAAGGTGTCGTAGCCGGAGACGTTGGTCAGTTCTTTGCGGTTGGCGGGGTTGTAGGTCAGGTTGCCGGAGCTGTCATAGGCGGGGGCGAACACGACCACCTGCAGGAAAGCGCTGCCGCGCAACGGAACCGGCTCGCCGGAGGCGTCCATGTAGACACCGTCGACGTAGCCGACGCGGTACCCCGCGACCGGGCCCGCGAGGTCGATGACCATGCGGTCGTAGCAGTCCTGCCGCCCGGACCGCACATTGGTCAGCGTGGCGGTCGAATGGTCCGGGTCGGACTTGTCGAGCGAACCCCAGACCAGTCCGCAGTAGGAGGGCGTCGCGCGGGCCTGCCCGACGGGTAGTAGCAGGGTGAGAACGAGCGCTGCGAGCGCTACGAATATCGAGAGTATGCGACGCATGTCGCACCAGCCTTCGGCAGAGAGACGGTTGATACCGGATAGATCGGCCGGCCGGAACACGGTGTTAGACACGGGACAGTCGCTGCTGGGTATCGAATGGGCCGATATCGGCCGGAAGGGTAACGAGATGAACGCGATCGAATCGACGGGCGACACCGGTCTCTTCGCGGGAACTGCCTGGCACTACGCCCGCTATCGCCCCGGCTACCCGCCGGAAGTGCTCGATGATCTGGTCCGGCGGACGGGGCTCGACGGCGCCGGCAGGTTGCTGGACTTGGGTTGCGGCACTGGGCAATTGACGATTCCGCTGGCGCGGCACGTGCTCGAGGCCGTGGGCGTGGATCCCGAACCGGAGATGCTGGCCGAGGCCGCGCGCCAGGCCAGCGCGGCGGCGGTGACCAATGTGACGTGGCGGCGGGGTAGTTCGGCTGACCTGCCGGTCGACCTCGGCGGGTTTCGGGTCGTCACGATGGGCCGGTCGTTCCATTGGATGGACCGTGCGCAGGTGCTCGCGGATCTCGACGGCAGGGTCGTCGACGGCGGCAGCGTGGTGATAGCCAACGACAGCTGCCTCGTTCGGCCGACGACGGCCTGGCAACGAGCGATCGACGGCGTGCAGCGCCGTTTCCTGCCCCCGGATCAGCAGGAACGTCCTACCCCGCCGGCGGATCCGCGGCACCGGCACGAACAGGTGCTGGCCGAGTCGGCATTCTCACGGGTGCACCGGCGGGTGTACGAGTTCCCCCGGCCGTGGACTCTCGAACAGGCGATGGGCTACCTCTATTCGACCTCGTTGCCGCTGCGTCGGTTGCTCGGTGACCGGCGCGCCGCGTTCGAAGAGGCGGTAGCCGTCGAGTTGCTCGCTATCGAACCGAGTGGGCAATTCATCGAACCGGTCGCATTGGAGGTGCTGACCGCGACGCGGGGATAGTGGGTCCCTCGGTTGTCGGGGACCGGATCGCGGGGAATTGTTGCGCCCCGCGTCCGCACCGCGATCTTGTTTCCGGAGGGGCTGTGGCCTTGGGGGAAGGACCGTGGATGGGTGCCGTAGTCGTGGAGCCGAGCCGTGCTGTCGCGGAGCAGGATTCGCCGGGGGAGACCGGGTGGCGACCGCTCACTCGAATTCTGTTTCGGTTCGGGGTGGTGTATTTCGGGCTGTTCGCGCTACTGACCCAGGTGATTCTGGAGCTGCCCGGGATGGCGGCGTGGTGGGGGCCGATCGGCTCCGGGGCGCCGCGGCCCGGCGTCGAATGGGTGGGGCGCACGATTTTCGGCGTCGAGGTCGTGCGGCGGAACTCCGGCAGCGGTGACACCGCCTATGACTGGGTGCTGCTGTTCTGCCTTCTCGTCACCGCAGTGCTCGCGACGCTCGTCTGGAGCGCCCTGGACCGACGGCGCACCGAATATCGCACGGCGGCAGCGTGGTTCATGGTCTTCCTGTGCGTGTGCCTGGCCGGGACGATGCTGAGCTACGGCATCGTCAAGGCGTTCCAGCTCCAGATGCCGCCGCCCTCGCTGACTCGGCTGCTCCAGCCGTTCGGCGATCTCACGCCCATGGGTGTGCTGTGGAGTCAGGTGGGTGTGTCGCCGGTCTACGAATCCATCCTCGGATTCGTGGAAATCCTGTGCGGCGTATTGCTTCTGATTCCGCGCACGGCGGTACCCGGCGCCCTGCTGACCGCGGTCGGGTCCACCCAGATCTGGATCCTGAACATGACCTACGACGTCCCGGTCAAGATCCTGTCGTTCCATGTCCTGCTGATGGCCCTGGTCCTGGTCGCGCCCGAGGCACGGCGCATCACGGCGGTGCTGCTCGGCAACGCCGCCGGCCCCTCGATCGCGCCGCTGCCGTGCCGAACTCCGCGCGGGCGTCGCGTCGTCGCGGGCCTGCAGATCGCGCTGCTGCTGTGGTTGCTGATCTCGGGCACCGCGAAAGGGCTGGTGTCCGCCCAGCAGCGGCAGTCCGAGCCGTCGCTGTACGGGATCTGGGAGGTGACCGAGTTCGTGCGGGACGGCGTGCCGGTGCCGGCGGTACTGGGTGACGAAACGCGTTGGCGGCGTATGGTGTTCGATCAGCTCGACACCGTGGATATTCAGGCGATGGATGATCGCTTCACCCCGGTTCGGGCGGACATGAACCAGGGCACCGCCCAGCTGACCTTCCGACCTCTGGACGATGCGGTCCCCGCCCCGTGGGCGGTTTTCACCGTGTCCCGTCCGACCCCGGATCAGCTCCGCTTCACGGGCGAGGCGAACGGCGGGCCGCTCACCGTGGAACTGGTTCGGTACGACCCAGACCGGTTCACGCTGCGCCGAGACGGGTTCCACTGGGTCAACGAGTACCCCAACAACGACTGCGTTTCCGGTCGCCCGGCTTGTCCGTCGCGATAGTGCGCGGTTGCCGTCCGTTGAAACTTACGAATGTGAAACGAACGTATCTGATACGTTAGAAACATGGAAGGTGTGCCGGACCCACGAACCAACCCGGACGATGCCCCGAATCGGGCGCACAGTCCCCGGCGGTGGTTGCGGCGCGCGTTCGTGGCGCTCGCCTGCGTGATCGCGCTGATGGTCGGCGCGGGCGGTTGGGTGATCCACGCGAACGACTTCGCAGTCCAGCGCCACGAGCTGACCATTCCCGGTTCCACCCAACCGCTCCACGCGACCCTGGCCCTGCCCGAATACGGCGACGGCCCCTTCGGTCTGGTCGTCTTCGTGCACGGCGACGGCCCCGCCGACGCCACCCGCGACTCGTTCTACGAACCGATCTGGGAGTCGTTCGCCGAGGCCGGCTACGCGTCGGTGTCTTGGAACAAGCCCGGCGTAGATGGCGCCCCCGGAATCTGGCTCGACCAGACGATGCACGACCGCGCCCGCGAGACCGAAGCGGTGATCGCCTGGGCGCGTGGGCGCACCGACATAGACCCCCGCCGCATCGGCCTGTGGGGGATCAGCCAGGCCGGCTGGGTGCTGCCCGAGGTGGCCGCGAACGATCCCGCCCTGCAGTTCCTGATTCTTGTTGGCGGAGCGGTGAATTGGCTACGCCAGGGCGAGTACAACCTACGGGCCGAGCTCCGCCACCACGATGCCCCCGAGCCGGAAGTAGCCGAGGCCCTGGACCGCCGCAACACCGTCCTGCGGCTCCTACGCGAGAACGCCACCTACGAGCAATACCGTGCCGCCCAACCCGATTCGCCCCCGATGTCGGCGGCCCGCTGGAATTTCGTCCGCCTGAACTACCTGTCCGACGCGACCGGCTTCCTGCCCCGGGTCCAGTCCCCGGTCCTGCTCGTACTGGGCGACGAGGACCTGAACGTCGACGTGACCGAGACGGAAAGCACCTACCGCGCCCACCTCGCACCGGAACAACTGACGGTCCACCGATTCCCGAACGCCTCCCACAGCCTGGTGAAGGCATCCTTCGAGAACGATCAGGACTGGCGCGCAGTCGCGACGGCCTTGGTCGCCCCTCGTTCCCTTTACGTGCCCGGCTACCTCGCCCTCCTCCGCGACTATGCCGCCGCGCAGCCGCCCCGCTGAGCTGCTTCGCCATCCGACAGGACCGGTGCTTCGAGGTGGAACTCAGCCGTTGAAGCGCAACTGTTCGATGAGCGAACGCTCGGAAGACCTCAGGCTGTCGAGCAATGCGGGCGATGGATTGCCCGCAGCCACCACCGAGCGTTCGACGGCCGACAGAAAATCGTGCAAAGCCGTTTGTACGTGTTGGAGCCATGGGTCACGCAGTGCACGTCGCACAGCTTCTGCTCCGGCGCGAGAGACCGGGTCGGCCCCGATCGGCGGAATCGGCACCGTGACTGAAACGGCATGAGATTCGTGTTCCCAACTCACACCGCCGAAAATGCAGTCGATCACGCCGACTACCGGAGCGAGTGCCGTGGACAATTCGATGCCCGGGACACGCAGTGTCAGTGTGTGCGCTGTTTCATCCACGCCCTGCTCGCTTTCGAGTGCCGTGCCCGAGGTGGTAGCGATGGTATCGGCCTTGAGCTCGACATAGACCAGAATCGCGTCGGCGGCCTCGGTGTCCTCGATCAGTGACAGAATCTCCTCGAACAGGGCAAGCAGTCCGGGAGACCTGCTCTCCTGCCAGCAGTGGATGCGCTCAGCGAAATCGGTGACCTCGATGCCATAGGTCGGGGTGTTTTCGACGATCCACTGTCGAATCGCCGCACGTCTCTGCTGTTCGAGGGCAGTAACGTAATAGTCGGTCAGACGGGATGCGACCGCAGAACCGGTGCTGGGCAGTAGCTGGGATCTCGCTCGCGCCCAGTGCAGATATTCACCATAGGCACCGGTTACCAGTAGGTCGATGCCGAGACGTCCTGCGATGAGGTCTTTGCGAATATCGACATGAGAAGGATCGATCGTGCGAAGTTCGGCGAGCAACATCGCGCGAAGCAGTGCGCATGAATCATCATCGGAGTTGGCCTCTTCGGTGATCTCTTGCCCGGACAAGCACCGCAGCGCGTCAGCGGCCGCCGATTGTTTTGCCGGCGTCGAAGCGCTTCGCCAGCCGCCGCGCCAGCGCGGATGCCCTTCCAGCTCGAACGTGATCGTGGCGCGGAACTCGGCTCGATGGTCGGGACCCCGGCGTTCGAATTCCACACTGTAGGTGGCTTTCACGCGGGCACAGTATTCCTGCAACCGAGTTGATGGGTCTGGAGCCGGGGTGAACGCGCGAACCCACCGAGCGAACGTCTCAGGCTGCCGCTCCATGAGTAGATCGCCATTGGCACGCCAGGCCGCACCGATGACGGACTGGGTGACGTCCTCCTTGATTTCACCGGTCAGATCGGTACCGCTCGATCGGAGGACGCCATCCGCGATCCGCATCCTGTCGAAGAGTTCGGCGACCATCTCTTTGGGGAGCGCCGGTGAAGTCACCGCGGATGCGGGGATCCGAAAGGAGGCACCCAGGGTAGTGAGTGTGTATTGGTGCCGGATCACATTGGCAATCGCCTCGGCCCCTTCGGTTGCCAGCGTCCCGTAGTCCCGCTGGCCGGCTTCTTCTACCAATGATGGATTCTCGTAGGTCCAGGATCGGTGCGTCAGGGTCTGACTGATCAGCCCCGCATCGGCGACCTCGAACGCCTGTTGCAACCACCGGCGCGCTCGAACATGCGCTGGGAGTTCTCGCCGGTACGGGGACGGTTTCGGCATTCTTCCGACACCTCCCGAATCGGCGGGTACCGCCCACGGAAGGTGTTGCAAGACATATGAGCGGATGGCCATTCGGCGCGCGGCTTTCAGCGAGGTCGCAGTTCCTGAAGCCGTACGGCCTACGGCTTCGGCTGTGACTGCGAACTGCCGGTCGTGGTCTGGACCCGAAACCTCGTGTGTGAATGTCGGTTCCCGCTTCACCTGTGAAACGAGCAGAGCGCGCCAGTCCGGTTCGGGAGCGTCCGCTTCGAACGCCACGAGCTCGAGGAGGCTGTCGGCAGGTCCCTGAGACGCGGTGATCAGGGACAGCGCTCCGAGTATCTGCATCGCGACCTTCGCGGGTGCGTTGCTCTTCTTCCCGGACGCCATCTGGCTGGTTTCGCCCTTGCCGTACGAGGCCGACCCGGTGGAGTTCACCCACGCGCCCAACATGGTGCGTGCACGATAATCCTGCGTGAGTATGGCACTGACCTCTGCGTTGGACGCGAAGTCTCCACGCTGCGAACGGATTCGATCCAACAGTGCCAGCCGCATCCAGCCTTGGCCGAGTGCCGCGAGCATGTCCAGTACCTCCGCGCCGACCGGGCTGTCCGGGATCGACTCGTATTGGTAGCTGCGGTGTACGCACGCCCAGCGCACCCATCGCAACGCGTCCTCTCGAAGCGTGAGGTCGATGCGCTGCAAATCGTCGACCAGCTTCTTCGAAGCCGGTGGTAGCCAGGGAGAATCGGGAATCTCGGGCCAGGTCGCGGCCCATCCGGTCGAGACGATCGTCTCTTCCGGCGGTGGGTTCAAACGGGTCGTTCGGGCGGTTGTGGACTTCTCCGGCTGCTCATCCCGGTTGTGTGAATGCGCGTGAGATAGCTCGTCGAGCATCCACGGTCGGATTGTGGGTGTCCGCCCCGATCGAATCGAGCGCTCGGCTGCGAGGCACTCCTGTGAACGCGTGTCCATTCCTGACAGCGCCATTCGGATTCGAATTCCGGACAGCGAAGCCAGTGTCTCTGCGACCGGGAGACTGACTTCCCTGTTGATCCTGATCGTTCGCGCCAACGCCCTCAGCCGGAGTCGAATCGCCATCTTGTGCAGCGGCTCTGGCGGCGGCGGTGTTCGGAGTGCGGTTATCCCGACCCAGCGATTGCCGAAGCTGTACGCGGTCATGATGCTGATTGTTCTGTTGGCCGCGTCACTTCCACCCCTCCGATGTGCCGAGAGTGGACTGTAGCATTCGGTGTTCTATGAACCATGTTCAATCCCAATATGATTGGGCTGGATATCGGCTCTCGGAAACTCCGCGTACTCTCCGGTGCTTCCAGCGAAAACACTCGTACTTGCCTTTCGGGCTTGCCGGTCTTGGCAGGACCGCAGTTCATGGCGACGGACGTTCTCGGCCGGTTCGAGCGCTCGACTCGAACGAACGCAAGGTGGACTCGATCCCGCCCAGGTGCTCGCTCAACGTCGCGAGCACCGCCACCGCGCGGGCGACCGGATCATCCTGCGCACCGCCGATCGACTGTTCGCGGCGGTAGGCCGCGGTCACCTCGGACCAGCGGCGGGATTGGTCGGGGGTCAGGCGACCGCGGAGTTCCGCGAGCTCGAGCAGGTTCGCCTCGGCGCCGGACGCCAGGGTCTGGGCCTCGGCGCGGTAGTGGTCGTCGATCAGGGACTCCAGTTCGGCGTCGTTCATCACCGGCACGATCCGGGCGGCCAGGGCGTTCATGTCGCGATAGGAACCCTGCAGCTGGAAGGGGGGTTTGGTGCGGCTCGCGTCGGAGATCGCGGCCGAGGCCATGTAGGCGCGGTTCACGGCCAGTACCACCTCGCGCACCCGCAGCAGCTTGCTCAAGACCGCGAGCAGCTCGGTCACCTCGACCTCGGAATAGGGGTGGGCGAGCTGACCGGCGTGTGTGCCCTCCGCACCGGTGGCGAGCCGGACGAGCACTTCCAGATCGGAGCGTTCGCGGCCGGACAGGGGCGCCAGCACCGGATTCGAGGTGAGGGCATTCTCCAGGTAGCTGAGCGCGAACTCCGCGTCCCGGCCCGCGAGCACGTCGCCGAGATTCCAGACGTCGGCGCGATTGGCGAGCATGTCCGGGACGCGAAAACGCTTGCCCTGCTCGGTGTACGGGTTTCCCGCCATGCAGACGGCGAAGCGTTTCCCGCGCAGATCGTAGGTGCGCGTCCGGCCCCGCCACACGCCCTCCATCCGGCGCTGGCCGTCACAGAGCGAGATGAACTTCTGCAGCAGCTCGGGGGAGGTGTGCTGGATGTCGTCCAGGTACAGCAGCACGTTGTTGCCGAGCTCCAGCGCGAAGTTGATCTTCTCGAGTTCCTGGCGCGCGGTCGCGTTCGGTGCGCGATCCGGGTCCACGGAAGTGACCTCGGCGCCGAGCGCCGGTCCGTTCACCTTCACCAGGATCAGTCCCAGCTTCGCGGCGACGTACTCCATGAGCGTGGTCTTGCCGTAGCCCGGCGGGGAGATCAACAGCAGCAGCCCCGACCTGTCGGTACGGCGGTCGTCACCGGCGGTGCCGAGCTGCTTGGCCAGATTGTCGCCGATGAGGGGGAGGTGAACCGAGTCCAGGAGCTGATTGCGGACGAATCCGTGCATGGGCCGCGGCCGGTACTCATCCAGCCGGAGCCGATCGCGTTCGGCGGCCACCAACTCGTTGCGCCGGCGCAGGTAGGCCCGGAAGCCCGGTGCCCGCTCGAGCCGATGCCCGCGACAGCGCTCGAGGAGCTCGTCGAGTCGGAACGTCATGTGCCGGTCGATGATTCGAGGATGCGTGCCGAGCAGTCCCGAGACGGTCGTGCTCGCCCGCGGCACCTCGCGGCGAACAGTGGCGGGACCGCAGAGTTCGACGGCGACGGCCTCGGGCAGGTCGCCGGGCACGGCCTCGTCGTCCCCGGCGGCGAACGTGTGGAACCAGGCGGAGGCCAGCTGATATCGATCGGCGAGCCGTGGTTCGAGGGACCGTAGATCCCGCGCGTAGTGCGCGCTCGAGCCGAGCTTGTCCAGCCCGCGATGGAAGCGTTCCCGGAGCCGATTGACCTCGGCCGAGGTGACGAATCCGGCCGCATCACCGGAGAGTTCGGCGAACAGATACTCCGCCGACCGGGCGCTGTCGACCCGTAGCCCGATCCCCTCGCCGAATTCGGCTATGACCGTGCTCATTTCGGCGCAGATCTGGTCGACCGCAGCGGACGGTCCGAACGCCCTGTTCACCCGCGCCAGCGAACTGATTCGGGCCTCCCAGCGTGCCCGAGCAGGGTCGTCGCCGGACGAGCCGAGCAAGCGATCAGCACCGCCACCGCCGATACCGAAGCTCCACCACAGCTGCGCCGCAGCGCGTTCGGCGGGCGGAAAGCGCAGCAGCTCCACCTCTCGGTACAGCCGCAGCACGGCTTCGAGAATGCGCGTGGCATCGTGATCGTGCACGCCCCGCTCGTAGCCCTCGTCGTACCGGTGCTCGGCCGCCGCGCGCACGATGTCACCGAGGCTGCCGTTCTCGGCCGCGGCGAGCAATCCGTCGACGGTGCCCGCGGTTTCGGCGGTGGCGAGCAGGTCCGCGGCGAGGTATTCGCCGCGATACACCTCTTCTGTCTCGGAGACCAGCGATTGCGTCCAGTACGGCGCGGTCGCGGCGAATCCCGCATCGTGCACCGGGTCGTGATAATCGGTGCCGGTGATCGTGAAGCTGATCGAATCCCCCTGCGGCACAACGGTCAGCTCCGCGGGCCGGGTGTTGACCGCGAACCTGTGCCTGCCCAGCGAGATCGTCCGGCCGCCGTCGCTGTACAGGTCACGCCGGTCCCGCAGGGCGCGCCCGGCCTCCTGCCTGGCCGCGGCGAGCCGGCCGTCGAGCTCCTCGGCGCGAACCATATCGCCGAGTGCGCGCAGTTCCCCGATGACCCGTCCCAGCCGCGCCACCATCGGATCGGCGGCGAAGTAGGCGTTGACCTCATCGGCCGAATCGAGTGCGGCCGTGCGCCGTTGGATGCCATCCAGGATCCGCCGCGCCGAGCTCGCCAGCCGGTCGGCATGCCGGGTGCGCTCGTCGAGCTGAGCCTGCCGCCGCCCGGCGAACGCCTCGTGCACATCCTCGCGCAATCGTGCCAGCCGTTCGGCCGCGCCATCGACATCGCCGGCCCGGCTTTCCAGGTCCTCGATCGCGAGCAGCAACGCCGCCAGCTGCTCATCGCACGCGTCGGGGGTGTCCGCGACGGCGAGCGCCCCGGCGACCCCCTGGCGCAGGACGGTGAACTCGGCCGCGAACTCCGCGCCGCCCTCGGCGGCGGCCAGCGCGCGCCGTCGCGCGTCCACTGTCGCTCGGGCGCTGTTGATTCCGGCCAGCACGGTCCCGATCCGGTCCAGGATCGCGGTCCGCACCGTGGCGTCGGCGATCTCGAGCGAGCCGACCACCTCGGCGACCAGGTGGAGTCCGTCGGCCTGCTCACCGAGCCGGGCGCGCAGCGGCTCGGCGGCCGCGACGGTGGTGATCTCCTCGGACTCGCGGCGCAGCTCCGCGATGTCGTGCTCGTAGCTGTCGAAAGCGCCCGCGCCGCCGAGGAATTCCGCGGTGCGCCGGCCGAAATCGAGCTGGGCGGCCGCGACCTGACCGTCCAGCTCGTCCAGCCGATCGACATCGACGTACTGCAGTTCGCGCAGGGTGAGCAGACCGCCTCTGGCGCTGCGCAATTCGGTGAGGCCCCGAACCCAGTCCGCGGCGGTGCGCGGGGTCGAGGCGCGGGTGGCGCGCCGCAGACCGGCCACCCGCTCGGCGGCGTCGTCGACCGCGGTGAGCGCCCGCGCGGTCAGGGCGGCGACACGTTCGAACTCGCCGAGCATCTGCGCGGCGGTGGCCCGCAGCTCCCGCAGCGGTTCGGCGACGCCGCCGCCGGCCGGGTCGCCGAGCCAGTGATAGCGGTCGAACGCGCGATCGCCGGCGGCGACCATCGCCTCGAAAACCGCTGTGGCGGGCGACATATCGCTGACCATGCGGGCCAGCGCGAGGCATTCGGAGATGCCGCGGACCAGATCCGCGTTGCCGATGCGCGCCAGCGGGCCGGTGCCGGTGGCGTGGGCGGCGCTGTACATGTCCGAAACGAAGGGGGTGCTCCACAGCTGTACGGGGTGCACCCGGGACGGCTCCGCGTCGGTGGTCCTCGGCAGCACGAGCATCCCGTCGTCCAGGACCGCGAACCCGGCCCCGGAGATCGGCGCCGTGATCTCGGTGCGAACCAGGTTGTAGGGCAGCAACAGCGTCCGGCTCTCGGCGCGGGCGCGGAAGACGTACAGCACGTCCTCGCCGTTGCCCGACCGGATGACCCGATCGAACTCGAGCCCGGCGACGTCGATGTCGAAGGACCGGTGCGCACCCGTCGCGAGGTAGTACCCACTCGGGAACACCACCCCCTGCTCGTCCGGCAGCCGCAGACACGCCAGGCCGATATCGTCCCGGCGAACCACCTCCGCGGTACGGGTGTTGAAAACGAGGTAGCGCCAGTGTGTTTCGTTGTAGGGCAGGATTCGCAGCAGGATGAGCGCGCCGACCCGCGCGTACCAGACCTGGGCGTCCGCGAGACTCTGCAACGGCTCGTCGACCGGTTCGGAATAGATGCCGTGCTCGGTGTCGGTGTCGTTCTCGGCCTTGACGGTGAGGGTGCCGCCGAGCGTATCGACGAAGACCTCGCCGCGGATCGACAGGTGTGGATGCCGGCCCGGCACCTCGTCCGCGCGGCCGGTCTGGATCCACTCGACATCGTGCGCGGGCGCAACGCTGTGGTCCCGATCGCCCCTGTTGTCCAGGTAGTGGACGCCGTCGGACTCGCAGCGCCAGCGCAGCACTCGGACATCGCCGAGGCGGTGACCGGTCTGGAACACCGCGAGCAGCAGATCTCCGGCCCGGCGCAGCCGCAGCAGGCGGGTCTGGGCGAAGTACCGGTACAGCTCGGCGAAATCCGCGCGGAACCGCGGATCGTCCAGCAGCCCGGTGGGTTCCGCGGGTTCGATGCCACCGCTCGCGGGCAACTCCGGATCGCCGGGCGCATGCACGCGATACACCGAGAAGATGTCCGCGGGTGTCGTTTCGGCCTTCCTGCTCGGTAGGGCGTTGAAGGCGAACAGCAGTCGACCGTCGGGCAGCGCCGCGACATCCCGAAGCTCCCCGTCACGCGCGGTGTGGACCCGGTCGGTGCCCAGCACCGTGAGTTCCGAGCCGCCGAACGTCTCGACGCGGCGGGCGTTCAGCGCCTCGGCCCGCCGGGTCAGTTCGGCCGCGTGGCCGGTGAGGCGGGCGCGCAGCACCTCGTACGCGCCCGCGTCGACCCCGGTCGCCCGGTCGGCACGTTGCCCGGCATCCACACTCACTGGACCGAAATCCGTTCGCCGTCAGCCGATCCCGCACCGTTGACCGAGTGCGCGGCAGCAGTCGTGCCGTGGTCGGATGTCCCGGCCAGCCTGCCGATGAGCGCGGTGGCGGCTGCCCGGCCGATGTCCGACCCGCCGATGACCTCGTCGATGCCGCGAGCGAGGCCGATCGAGCCGACGACCCGATCCAGGAACACCGAATCCCCGCCGACGATGTCGATCTTCGCCTGTTCGAGACCGGTCGCCAGCACCCGGGCCTGCGCCTCGGCGACCTCGCGGTGGGTCCGCAGCCGAGCCAGTTCGACCTCCTTCTCGAGTTCGAGTCGGAGCCGGTATTCCTCGTGCTCGCGGGTGGCGTCGTCGAGCGCGGCCATCGCCCCGGCCTTCGCGTGCAGGCCGGTGGCCTCGCCCTCGAGCTTCTCACGCAGGGCATTCGCCTCGACGGTGGCCTGCTCCCGGCGCACGGCGGCTTCGGCGCGCCCGACCTTCTCGATCGCGTCGGCTTCGCGCTCGCGCACCAGCACCTGCCCGAGCCCGGTCGCGGCGGCTTCGGCCTGGGTCGCCTCGGCGAGCCGAATCGTGGCGCGGGCCCGCAGTTCCGAGGTCGCCTGCTCGGATTCGGCGAGGGTGAGTGCCTCCCGCGCCCGGTGCACCGCAGCGGCTTCGGCTGCCTCCGCGGCCTTGATGTCCTTGACCAGGTGCTCCTGCGCCACGGCCTCGGCGCGGATGATGATCGCCTGCCGTTGCCGCTCGGCGGCCTCGACCGCACGCAGCCGGTTGATCTGCTCCTCCTGCTCGGCCACGGTCTTGTCGACCGCGACGCGCTCACGCACCACCTCGGCGACCGTGCGCTTCTCGGTTTCGACTTCACGATCGGCGGCGATGCGCGCCAGCCCGACCTCGCGGTCGCGGGAGGTGACTTCGAGCAGCCGGTCCTTCTCGATGCGCTCGGACTCGATCGCGATCACCCGTTCGCGGTTCTTCTCCGCCACCGCGATCTCGCGGTCCATGTTCTGACGCTGGATTCCCAGGGCCTCCTCGGTGCGCAGATGTGCGGTGTGCGAGCGCAGCCGCTCCTCGGCCTGCACCCTGGCGATCTCGGCTTCCTCTCGGGCCCTGGTCGTTTCGACCTCGCGCTGCTGCTTGATCTCGGCGTCCGCCTGCTGGCGCTCGAGCTCGAGCACCGCCTCGCGGGCCTGCACGTTCTGCCTGGTGATCTCCTTCTCCTCGTTGCGCTGGAACTCGTTGGTGCGCACGTGCTCGATCGCGGTCAGTTCGGTGATCTTGCGAATGCCCTGCGCGTCCAGGATGTTCTGCGCGTCGAGGTGGGCGAGCGGGGTCTGCTCCAGGTAGTCGATCGCCGCGTCCTCCAGGCTGTAGCCGTTCAGATCGGTTCCGATCACCTGAATGATGCTGTCGCGGAACTGATTACGCTGGGTGTACAGATCGATGAAGTCGAGGTGCTTGCCGACGGTCTTGAGCGCCTCGGAGAACTTGGCGTTGAAGAGCTCCTGCAGGGTGGCCTGATCGCTGGCCCGCGCGGTGCCGATCGCCTGGGCGACCTTGATGACGTCCTCGGTGGTCTTGTTGACCCGAACGAAGAACGTGATCCGGATGTCGGCCCGAATGTTGTCCCGGCAGATCAGCCCGTCCCGGCCGACCCGGGCGATCTCGATGGTCTTGACCGAGATGTCCACGTACTCGGCTTTGTGCAGCACCGGCAGCACGACCGCCCCGGTGAAGGTCACCTCGACCCTGCGCAGCTTCGAAATGATCAGTGCGCGACCCTGCTCCACCTTCTTGAAGAGCCGGCTGACGGCGAGCAGCGCAACCAGCGCGATCAGTAGCGCGACAGCGATGACGATGCCGAATCCTATTGCGACAGTGAACATCACACCCCCTCTATCGGCGCCACCCAGAAGATCTCGGCGGCGCTCTCGTAGTCGTAGACGACGGCCGAATCGCCCCGCCTGAGCGGGCGTTCGGCGGTGTGTCCGGCGGTCTGCCGGACTTGGATGACGGCCGACGAGCCGTCGGCGGCGCGCAGTTCGGCCTGCCCGAACTCGAGGCTCACGTGGCCGGTGCGAATGACGCAGACGCGGCCGACGAAATCGCCGCGCACCGGTTCGCGGTGGGAAGCCGACCAGGCGCGCAAAAGACCTGCGGTCCAGCGAGTTCCGGACCACGCGATGGCGATCGCGCACACGCACAGCACGACCCGTGCGACCAGGGCCGGCACGCCGGTGACCTCGATGGCCGCCAGGCCCGCCGCGCCGATCAGGCATACCAGCCACGCCAGCGAGATCAGCATCGTGACGAGGACCGCGATCGGCACGCCGTGCAGGCCGAACGGCGCCTCGATGCCGTGTGTGTCGGCGTCATCGATACCGGCCGCGCCGATGGCGACGCAGGACCAGTAGACGAGCAGGACCGCCAGACTGAAAGTGAACAGTACGGCGGGAAAGGACAGAGCTGCGGAGAAGAACTCGCTTACGCCCGTAGGGCGGAGGGCGAGAGGTACGACATCGAATACGCGTGGTTCGTGAATGTCACCTGAGACCCCCTTTCGGTCGAAGTGATATGAACGGACTCAGAACGTCCGTGCCGACCAGACTTCCCGGCTCACCTGCGGGTAATGATGCAGTAAAGAGGTCTGATAATCAAGTGCCGATGCTCTTGAATCCGATGCGTAGGCACTGAAAGATTTTGTTGCACAGTGGCATTCGACAGCTTCGCTTATCTGCGCGACGGGGTCTGATCGCAGCTGAATGTACGGGGAGAATGGTCGAGTATGCGGGTATCGGTGGAGGCGGAAGGGTTCAGCGCTGAGGGCCGTCGGCGGGCCCGGTAATCGGCTCGCGCGGCAGTGCGAAGACCACCGCGTCGTCGGCGATTTCGGCGGGAATTCCCATGCGCGACAATATGTCCACTGCCCGCCGAGTCTGTCCTGCGACCGGGACAACCATTCCTCGGTAATCGAAATCCTGGCAGGAGTTCCGGGTATCGCAACCGTTCTCCCACAGCCTCGCGATGATCGTGCGCAGGGCGTGGTCGACGCAGGACTCGCGACCTGCGGCGCGGACGTGGATCTGGCGGTGGCGCACCGCCACCAGACCGCCGTTGGTCCGTTCGCATTCCGTGCACAGCGGGTACGGGCCCAGGACCACCTTTCCGGACAGCTCCAGCTGATCGAGGAAATAGTCTCGGTTGCTGATCGCCGAGTCGAGCTGTTGCGCAGCGGATTCCGGCTGCTCGTCTTCCAGGCGGCGGTACAGCCGAACGGCCTCATCGGTGGCGCGGAGCGCGTCCCCGAGCTCGCCCGCGTGGAACGAGTAGAGCCCGAGCTGCTGCAGCGCGCCGGCCAGCAGTGGTTCGTATCTCGGTCGGTGCGGTGCGAGGCGGCGCAGTATGTGGACGAGTTCCGCGCCGAGGGGAAGCGCTTGCTCGGCTTCCTCGATCTCGTCCAAGGCCCGGGCGGCGGTATCCAGCGCCATCAGCAGGGCCGGACCGAACCGGCGTGGGTCACGGGGGAGTCCGGCCCGGCACAGTGCGATCGCCTCCAGTGCATCCACCGCCGCTTCCCGGCTGCGACCCAGATCCTCGAGGATGTCCGATCGAACACTCAGGGACTTGGCGAGCCGGGCATCGCGCCGCGATCGCCGGACGGCCGACCCGCGGCGATAGAGCCGGATCGCCTCCTCGACGGCGGCCAGCGCCCGCTCGAGCTGACCTTCGTCGGACAGCGCCCGCGCCAGAAAGTGCAGCGCCTCGGCAAGACTGGGTTCGAGCCCGGGAACGACCGCGTGCACACGCCGCAGCAGCGTGACGGTGTCCGCCAGCGTTTCGGGATCCCGTTTGCCCTGCTCGAGGATCCCGAGCAGTGATGTGCGCGCCATACCCACCCCGTGTGATTCGTCGCGCGCCGGACAGGGCCGGGATTCCGGAACCCAGGTCCGCCACGACCGGTTACACCCCGCACCGGCCTGCCGAGCATCCCATAGTTCGTCCGTCCGTGCCCCGGTCGGCGGCCACTTCGCGCACGAGCGACAGTCTTCGGCGCCGGGCATCGCTCGAGGCAGCGGAAACTGACGATTTGCGCCGCATCGCGGAAACCACGGTGAGGCGGGCCGGATCAGGCCGTAGCGTTGGCCCGGATCCTCCTCGCTGGAACCCGGCACGGACAAAGGCATTCGATCATGACAGCGCAGCTGCTCAAAGGACAGAACATCGCTCTGCAGGCCACCGATCTCGTGGTCTCCGTTCACTCCAGCGCTGCGGTGGACCTGTCCGCGCTGCTGGTCACCGCGGCCGGGCGAGTCCGGTCCGACGACGACTTCGTGTTCTACAACCAGCCGCACGCGCCGGGGGTCGAGTTATCCGCGGGCGCGTTGCGGATCTCCCCGGCGCGGGTGCCCGCCGGAATCGACCAGATCCGCGCCGTCATCACCCTCGACGATCCGCGCGCCAGCTTCGGCCAGTTCCCGCCGCCGGTCGCCACCGTCGCCGACCACACCGGAAAAGTGCTGTGCCAGTACCGCATCGACCAGCTCGGGCCGGAGTCGGTGGTCATCGCGCTCGAGGTCTACCGGCGCAACGCCGAGTGGAAGGTCCGCGCCGTCGGCCAGGGCTACGCGGGCGGGTTCGCGGACTTGGTCACCGACCACGGCATCACCGTCGACGATGCGCCCGTCGCGCCGCAGGCCGATCCCTCGGGGGTGCGCACCGTCGCCGGCGAAGCCACCCTCTCGCTGGAGAAGCGGCAGACCCTCGACCTGCGCAAGCGGGAGGTCGCCAAGGTGCTGCTCACCAAGGGCGCGGGCGGGGTTCGGGCGCGCGTGATACTGGTGATCGACAAGACCGGCAGCATGCACAGCCTGTACCGCAAGAAGGTGGTGCACCGGGTGGTGGAGCGGATGATCCCGGTGGCCATCCAGCTCGACGACGACGGCAACCTCGAAACCTATTTGTACGGTGACAGTTTCGCGAAGCTCCCCGATGTCACCGTCGCCACCGCCGACGCCTGGAGCGCGACCTACCTGCACCTGTCCGGGCGGCACGGCGGCATCGACTACGACCGTCAGATCGGCGGCGTCAACGACGAGATACCCGTCATGACCGACATTCTGGGGTCCCTGCGCCCCGGCGCCGACCCCGCGCTCGTGCTGTTCTTCACCGACGGCGGCTTCCACAACCGCGCCCAGATCACCGCCCTGATGCGCCAGGCCTCCAATCTGCCGGCGTTCTGGCAGTTCATTGGTCTGGGCCGCAACGACTTCGGGATCCTGCGCAAGCTCGACACCCTCGACGGTCGCGTGGTCGACAACGCGGGTTTCTTCGCGGTCCCCGACATCGACGCGGTGAGTGATACCGAGCTGTACCAGCTGCTGCTGAGCGAGTTTCCCGATTGGCTGACGGCGGCGCGGCGGGCGGGTGTGCTGCGCTGAACCGATCGGGCCTGCCTGAAGCGAGGAATGCGGTTCGGATCGTCAGTCGCCCCACGGGTTGGTGTCGACAACCGTGTCCCAGGTGAAGGGCACCAGCTCCGGGTGGCTCAGGCGCAGGATCTCGCCGGGCAGGCTGCCGGGCGGGGCCTTGTGGGGATCGGCGACCACCTGGCGCTCGATCGCGGCGGAGAGGGCGCGGATGCCGCCGAGGCGGGGGTAGGTCGCGTGGACGTGGGCGGCGAAGCCGGGCGGTAGGTCGCCGGGGTCGCCGCCCAGGTCGTAGCCGATGCCGGTGACGGATAGCCAGATCTCGGCGGGGCGGCGGCGCCGGTAGACGGGGGAGTCGCTCAGGCCGGTGGTGTGGGCGGCTATGGCATCCCAGATGATGTCGACGCGGTCGTCGGTGATGCCGCGCTCCTCCAGGTAGCGGGCGGCGTAGTCGGCGCTGTCGACCTCGAAACGCTGTGGGCCGTTGGCGATATCGGACAGGGCGATGTCGTGGAGGGCGCAGATGAGGAACATGTTTTCCTCGTCGTAGTCCTCATCGGGGCGCAGGCCGCGGGCGGTCGCGAGGGCGCGGGCGAACAGGAACCCGCGCACGCTGTGGTTGCGGATGGGCGGTTCGAGCGCGGTGGTGATCAGGTCGAGGGTGTCGGTGGCGAGGGGTGTGGGTGGGAGCGTCAGTAAGTCATGGTGTTCGGAAGGTGCTGTGGCTCGGCTGTTTTCGGTGGTCGGCTGAGGGTGTGGCACGACGGGTCCTCTCCGCGTTGTCGGGGTCGCGCCGCGAAGTGGAGATCGTCTCGTGGCGCGTCTCCAGTCTCGAATCGCCGGAACTCGTTGCCCAGTGGCCGGATAGCCAGATGCCGAACAATTCTGGCCATCTGCGGAATTGTCGTCGCTAACCCGCGATGCGCGTCGGGTGCGGATCCGTGCGGTGCTGAAAGTTGTTGCGGTAGGCCTGGGGTGTGGTCTGCGTCAATCGCGCGAAGTGGTAGCGCAGCGTGGTCGCGGTACCGAAACCCGCTTCCGCGGCGATGTGTTCGATGGACAGCCGTGTGGTTTCCAGTAGCCGCTGGGCGTGATGCACTCGTCTGCGCAGCAGCCATTGCAGCGGCGTCGTGCCGATCTCCAAGCGGAAGCGGCGATTCAGACTGCGTACGCTGATGGCCGCTTGCGCGGCAACCTCTTCCAGCGTCAGCGGGCGCGCCAGGTTCGCCTCCATCCACTCCAGCACGGGCCGGAGCGAGGTATCGGTGCGCACGGGCTCCGCGTGGTTGATGAACTGCGCCTGACCGCCATCTCGGCGCGGCGGCATCACGATTCGGCGCGCGGTATCCGCCGCGATCGCCGCGCCGAGGTCCTGGCGCACGATGTGCAGGCACAGGTCCAGTCCGGCGACGATACCGGCGGAGGTCAGCACTTTCCCGTTGTCGATGTACAGCACCGAAGCGTCGACGTCGACGCGTGGATACTGCCGCGCCAGCTCGTCGGCGTACTCCCAGTGCGTGGTAACCCGCAGCCCGTCCAAGAGCCCCGTCGCGGCGAGCGTGAAAGCGCCGACGCACACAGAGGCGAGCCGGGCCCCGCGCTCGCCGACGCGTTTGAGCGCGTCGACGATCTCCCGGTCCGGCTCGGTGAGGAAACCCGCGGTGCCCGGCACGATGACGAGGTCGGCCTCGGTGAGGCTCTCGATGCTCCACCGGCTGCGCAGTCCTACCACCCCGTCGCCCGAAGCGATGTCCGCACTACCGCTTTTGGTCACGATCCGGATGTCGTAGTGGTCGCGTTCGACCGTGGCGTTCGCCGCCCCGAACACGACGTCCGCGATCATCACCTCGAAACCGAGCGCGTCGTCGGGAGCCATGACCGCCACAATCGCCATGGCGTGAATCTAACGGTGCACAGGCACATTCGGTCATATGCGTACTGCACGAAGGGATTTAAACTATAGCTTCGAGCTATGAAGAGGTGCGAAGGCTCATGGCAGACGAATCAGAGTATCTGGCCAATGTCCGCAGCTATGTCACGCTGATGTCGGAGGGGAAGTCGCCGTCGAACGAGACGGTGATCCTGTCCGCCAGAGGGGTTCGCTGGCGCGGGGGAGACCCGGTTCGGCTCACGCGGCAACTGGATGGTTACGCCGACGAGATCGGCCAGTCCCAGACGATGATCCAGCTTCGCGGTGCGATCGTCGCCGACTGGAACGCGGAGGAGGAAGACGAGCGCCGGAGTCGCTCAGCGACTGCGGCGTCCGGCGGGGGTGACGGGCCGGGCATGGCTTTGTGGGTCGGCAGCATTGTTGTCGCGGTGGTTGTGCTCACCCTGCTGCTGTCGCAGTGCTCGTAGCGGGGCGACGGGTGGGCCCGGTCGGGTTCGCGACCGGACCCACCCGGGGTGCTCAGTTGCCCAGCGTCAGGGCGAGTCCCTCCACCGGCCCCGACAGGGAGGCTTTGACCTGTCTGGTGAAGTCGTCGACGAGAACCTCGGACGCGCCCTGCGCTACGCCGTCGGCGACCTGGGCCGCCACGACTCCCGGCTCGAGCTTCTCCGCCGGGATCGACCTGACCATATCGGTGTCGGCGAACCCGAGGTGGACGCCGACGACCTGCGTTCCCTGCCCGGCCAATTCGAGGCGCAGCGAGTTCGTGACGGACCACAGCGCCGCCTTGGACGCGCCGTACGCCGCGGCCCCCGAACTCCACGACAGCACCGAGTGGATGTTCACCAGGGCGCCGCCCCCGTTCGCGGCCAGGATCGGAGCGAACGCCTGCGCGATCCGCAGCGGGCCGAAGACGTTCGTGGCGAAGGTTTCCTCAACCCCCGCCAAGTCGGCCCGCAGCAGTGGAGCGGGCCGCAGCACCCCCGCGTTGTTGACGACGATAGTGACGTCGCTCGCCCGCTCCGCCACGGCGGCAACGGAATTCGGGTCGGTGACCTCCAGTTCCAGCGGCACGATGCGCTGGTCGTCGCTCTCCTGCGGTTTCCGGGCGGTGACGTACACCTTGGTCGCACCTCGTTCCAGGAACTCCCGGGCGAATGCCTTCCCCAGCCCCCGCTGTCCGCCCGTGACCAGAACGGTCGCTCCCTCGAGTGTGGTCATGTTTTACCTTCTTCGCGTCCGGGCTTGAACTCTAACTATAGAGAACTATAGTCATGATCGGCCTGTTTGGAAGAAGTGGCCCGGCTGTCCTGCCTACTCGGCCACCTCGAGGGCGAGTTCGCGCAGCAGTAGCAGGCTCTGGGCGTGCAGGGACGCGGCGTCGTCGTCACCGTCCGTCTCGGTGACGGACATCAGCAACAACTCGTTGAGGTACAACTGCCCGCGGATGAGGTGGATGCGCCCCGTCTCGTCGAGGTCCGCGATCCGCCGGCCGATGTATTCGGCCTGCTGGTCCCGCGATCCGTCGATCTCGGAGATCCACATGGTCAGCAGCTCGATGGCGGCGCGAACGACCTCGTTGACGTCGGGCTGATCCTGCGGGGCCACTCGGTAATGGTAGCTAAGGATTTGCTATTGGTAGGTGTGGGCGCGCTGACGGATCGTAGAGGTTGAACCTCGCGGGCGACGCGCCTGCCCAGTAGTCACCAGCAGACACGGGTCGCCCGTCGGTCCGGTTCGGCGATCTCGACCCGCTCGTCGGGGATGAGTTCGAGCCCGCAGGACTTCGGTGCGCCGCTCACACCGGCACCGACGGTGAGGACGCCAGCGATGGCAAGCATGGGGTGCGATGACGATCGAGCGGGGATCTGGGAGCGAATTCGCATGACGAGACTCGCTGCGGTGGTGGGTACTTGGCCGCCTAACGCGGAGTGCGCGACTTCATCAGCCAACGGCCGATGAAGTCGAGAGGTCCTGTGACCTTGACCGTGCTCTCCGGGTCCAGCAGTTGCCAGCCGTAGGGCCAGTCGGGACGGCGGGTGACCTGCCAACCCTGACCGGCTTGCTGTGCGAGATCGGCGGCGCGACGCTCGGCCTTCTCGATGCCCGTCTCCGGATCGGGAGGTCCCTTGACCGGAGCTGTTTCGACCTGTGCGATGGGCTCCGGACCGGGCAAGGGCAGTGAGGCGGTCATCGTTTGCGAGTGGAGTCGGGGACGAGCCTGCCCAGCTTCTCCAGCTGGAAATACGCGACGGACTTCGCGACGCACGTCCCGACGCGGCATTCGATGTGGACCTGCATCGCCCGGTGCGGGTTGGCCAGAGCCCAATCCACATCAGTGTGCGTCAGCGCCGCCCGCATCGCGGAGATGTCGCCGAGGTAGATCGATCCCTCGCTCATGAGGCGACCACCGGTACGTCGAGGGTGGCTTTGCCGTGGGCGGTGCGGGTGAACCGCGCTCCGCTGTCGGATATCGCCCAGGCAGCCCGCAGCGGATCGGGGCCCCGGACGTGCCCTCGGTAGCGGAGCGCGCGCAAGGCGTGCTCGGTATTTCTGATGGACGTGCCCGAGTGGCGGGCGATCTGTTCGGCGGTGAGTTGACCGCCGAGCGAAAGAACCTTCAGCACTCGTGCCTCTGTCGTGGTCACCTTCTGGACCTCTCCCGAGTGAATTTGGGTGCGATGCGGCCCGGCGGGACGGGGTTCGGACACTTTCGCTTCCGCCGGGAGCACCTCTTCAGGGGGCTGGCTCGCTTGCGAGGAGTCGGGATCAGATTCGCCGAGAACAACACCGCGAAGTGCCAAAACTCTTGGCACACTGGTGGCATAGGGAGCAGTGGAATGAGGCCGTGATGGCAGAGACCCAAGAATCCAAATCCGTAGGCCAACGCGTTGCGGCATCGCGACGACTTCTCGGCTGGTCGCAAACGCGGCTGGCGCAGGAGGCGAACGTCTCACCCAGCCTGGTGAAGGCCGTCGAACAAGGCCGCGCACCGGCCTCGCCGGCATTCATCGCCGCGTGTGCCCGCGCGCTCAAGACCAGTGTCAGCGAACTCCTGGACCAGCCCTACGCGAAGAACAATCGGGACGATCGGCGAGTTCACGCCGGCATCACCGAGATTCGGCGCGAGCTCGCGACCTACTGCATTCCGCCGGCCGATGAACCGATGCGTCCCTTCGCCGAGCTGAAAGCCGACGTGGAGAAGGCATCGAAATTGCGGCACTCGGTGAAGCTCGGCGAACTCGGACAGATGATGCCGAGCCTGTTGCACGACCTTCGGGTGGCGTGGTACTCGACGGAAGGTGTCAGGCAGGAACGCATATTCGGCCTGGCGGCGGAGGCGTATGCGGCGACGGGTCAGGTCGTCTACAAGCTCGGCTATATCGACCTGGCGAGTCTGGCGGTCGACCGATACGAATGGGCCGCAGCGCGATCCGGTGATGAGCTCGCGATTCTGGCGGGCGACTACCAACGCGCGGGCGAGATCATCGGAGCTGCGGACTGGTCGATTGCGGCGACGTTCCTGGAGGCCAGCAGACGCCGGATCGAGTCCGAGCTGAGCAAGGGCGATCCGGCGACGTTGTCGATGTGGGGCAACCTGCATTTGAAGTCCGGGCTGGCGGCCGCTCGAGCGGGCAACCGCCCGGACGCGGACGCGCATCTGGCCGAGGCGACCGAGACGGCGAAGCGAATTGGTGTGGACCGCAACGACTACGAGCTGTGCTTCGGTCCGACGAATGTGGCGATCTGGTCCGTGGGGCTCGCGGTCGAAGCGATGGATGGCGCGTCTGCGGTGAAGCGCGCCAAGGCCGTCACGCTGCCCGCAGGGACCCCACGCGAGAGGGTCGGCCACCACTACATCGACCTTGCTCGTGGGTTCTATCTGCACGGAGACAGGGAAGGCGCGCTGTCCGCGCTCCAGATGGCGAAGCGGATCGCGCCGACACAGACCCGATTCCATCCGATGGTGCACGAGACCATCCGCATCCTTGCCCGGAACGAGGCGCGGGCGACAGAGAGTGTCCGGGGGTTCGCCGCGTGGTGCGGAATCACGAGCATCGACTGATCCGGCGATTGCTCCAGCGCGAGCTAGTGATCAACAACTCCGAACCCATCACTCCGAGGGCTACCGGAGTAGGGCTCTAGTAGGGGTTTTCGAGGGTGGTTGGGGTGCCTGCGATTTCCAATGCTTGTGCTGGGTAGGCCGGTCCAGCGGTGTAGAAGCGGCCTCGGGTCCTGCCGACAGGCTCGAGTACCCTCAGTGTCACGAGGTCGCGGAGATCGCGTTGGGTCTGTTGCAGGCTCAGGCCTTCGGACTGTTGGAAGCGGGACTGCCGGACCCGGCCGGACATCGCGACGTCGTGGAGTGCGCTGATTACGTGTTCGTCGAGGTGGATGCCTGCCACGTAGTCCTCGAGGGTTGTCCATACCGCACCGGAGCGGATCCAGCGGGCGCGCACGGTTTGAGCCTGTTGGTGGTAGGCGGTCAGGTTGAATCGGATCCATTCGGAGACATCTTGATCCGGCCGGTATGTGCTGCCGCGGCGGCTGAGCACCTGGTAGTACTCCCATGTGTGAACCGGTCGGCCGAGCCACGCTTCGATGGACGAGAACTCCGGTGGGAGAACGCCTTCCCTGGCGATCATCAGGGTTTGGAGTGATCGAGACATGCGGCCGTTGCCGTCTGCCCAAGGGTGGATGGACACGAGGTGCAGGTGCACCATCGCCGCGCGTACGAGTGGATGTGTGCAGTCCTCGGTGTTCAGCCAATCGACCAACTCTCCGGTCAGTTCCGGCAGTGAGCCGGCATCGGGGCCGGTGTAGGCGGCGATGCTCGGGTTGCGGGCGTCGGTCACGTAGACGGGACCCGAGCGCCACTGCCCGGCCGGGCGGTGATGTGTGCTCTTGTGCCCCTGCAGCATCCAGTGCAGAGCGTTGAGGAAGCCCTTGCTGTAAGCGAAATCGTCCACATCGTGCAGGTTCTGGATGTAGGTCATCAGTCGCTCGTAGGCGAGGGTCTCGGCTTTGTTCTCCTCGGAGATGTCGACGTCCCGCTCGCCGGACATCAGGTCTTCGACGTCGACGGTCGAGACTTTGAATCCCTCGATGGAGTTCGACGCGGCTACGGAATCGGCGGTCAGGAACTTGCGGAAACTACGTGCCATTCTGGCGGGTTCGGCTTGTACTTCGTACCGAAGCTCGCTCCGCATGTGGTCCACGGCGGCGAGAACTCGGACATCGTCGCATGTCAGAGTCGGCGTGGGGAACAGCATGTCGCAACAATAGGGCGACGCAGTCGCAGCACCTGGCAGGTGGCGATCAGTGCGCCCCTCATGAGTGGGATTCGGCGCCCTGTGTGCGGGCACTCGATGACCAGCTCTACAACTGGCACAGCATGATTCGCTCGCTGAACGTCTATCCGTTCTCGGCTGCGGTGATACTCGGCAGTTCGTTGAGATCGCGGATTCTCCAGTCGGACAGCTCCGCGATCTCGGGCGCATTGCGCTGAATCCAGCCCCACGGCCCGCGCTGAACGAACGCCGTCCGCATGCCCGCCAGCCGAGCCGGTGTGAGGTCGTTGTCGAGGCGGTCTCCGACGTAGACGATCTCGTGAGCTTCGCCGGGTGCGACCTCGACAACCTTCTCGAAGAACTCGACTTTGGGCTTCTCGACGCCCCAATCATCCGACGTAGCAATAAAGTCCGTTGGCAGGTTCAGGCTCCGCAGGATCTTGCCGCTCCGTAGCGTCTGGTTGCCGACGATGCCCACCCAGACTCCTTGCTCGCGCAGCGCTGACAGAGCGGGCCGAACATCGGGGTACAGATCCTCCTCGCCGTAGGTTTCGGGCATACCCGCCGCGGCGCGCGCCTCGCGCTCCTCGGCGAGTTGGCAGCGTCAATTTGCCCCAGATCGAGGATGGGCTGGAAGATCTTTGGGCGCTGGGGGATTGTCCGGCTGTCGGGTGCCGAACAACGACGGCCGGGTGCCCACCAGAGTTCTTCGGCGAGCGACGAATTGGGGTGATGTGTTGGACCGGCTCAGGCTCGAGCACCTGAGTCGGCACGACCCACGGCACACGGGATGAACCTGGTGCGTCGGTACTGGCGTTCCCGCGCATCGGCATCAACGCATCGCCAGGCACACCGATCCCCAGATTACCCAGCGGTTACCTGCATCCGGACAGGGTCGCTCCAGGTGGGCGGCAGCGGCTCTCTCAGCACCTATGGCCCCACGTGGTCCCCGCCTTCATGTCATCTGAGAACGCAACAAGCCCGTCCGGCCAGGTCGGAGAGGATCTTCTTGCGTCGGGCTGACAGGATTTGAACCTGCGGCCACTGGACCCCAGCTGACACCGGTTGACATTCGCGCACGTTGTACATACCGCGAGTGGGGGCTGCCGTCTCCAACGTGCTTGTCGCGTGGTCGAGTGCATTACCTGTGGTCCCAAGTGCAGCAGTTCTACGCGCTGGCGCTGGCGGTTCCGGCTGGCTGCCGGAAACCAGGTCGCATCCGGTGCTGATAGCAGCGAGTCAAGGCTTGTGGACCCGTTGTAACAATGAGTGTTTGGGATGCGACAACGGTCAGGTGAATCACGAACAGACTGTCGACGCATCTGCGGCTGCCGACCGTGAGATCCAGACGATGGCGGAGGACCGCCTTGACCGAGCCGAGTTCGCGACAAGCGTTGCTGAGCGCATTATGAAAGCTGGGGTGGGGCCAAGTGTTGTATTCGGCCTCACAGGACCTTGGGGAAGCGGCAAAACCTCAGTCCTCAAGATGATCGACCAGGCGATATGCGCTAGGACCGAGGGCGAATGGGCAGTTGTATACTTCACGCCATGGTCAGCCGGTGATACGTACACGCTAACCGAAGAGTTCTACAGAGTTATTGCATCGGCTATGCCGAGCGGAGAAAAAGGAGACGCTGCAAGGAAGCTGCTTGCGGCGGCGGCCCCCGCGCTTTCGGCGGTACTCAAGGCTGGAGCAAAGTCGCTCATGGATAAGCATTTGGGTGATGGATTCGTAAAGGACGCTACAGCGGCTGTTTCCGATGCAATTGCAGATAAAGCGGGGGAGTTTCAAGCAGCCGATGAACCCGATCCGTTTATCGATCGTTTCAACAAGGTGTCAGAAGCTGTAAAGAGTGCTGGTAAAAATGTGCTCGTTGTCGTTGATGACGTGGATAGGCTTCACTCGGATGAACTGCTTTCGGTAATGAAAGCAGTTCGGCTACTCGGGCGTTTTGACAGTGTGCATTATCTCCTGTCCTATGATGAACAAACTGTCATCGATGTGTTGACGGGTACGGATATCTCGAACCAGAAGCCCAATCGTGCAAGGAAATACCTGGAAAAGATTGTCCAGTTCCCATTCGCCCTGCCCCCGATCCAGCAAGTCCACCTCGCGAACGAGCTCCATGCGCATCTACTAGCTACGGCTAAGCGGTGCGGGGTTAGTTTGATTCTAACCGACTTGAATGAAGAAACTATCAGTCCAGAAGACTTTGATACGATCTTCTCCCTTCTTTCTGGTCAGCATTTGACTTTGCGGTCGGTGTATCGACTTTGCAACCAGGTTGACATACTACTTTCTCTTATTGGTGGAACTAATGTCGATTTCGTCGATGCGGTTCTAGTTACGTTCATTCGGCTCGAATTTCCCGACGTCTACAGTGCGCTGCCTCGCTGGCGGAAAGATCTGGTGGGTGCCAGCTACCCGACGCATTGGCTGGGTGGTAGTACACCTTCCGATGACGATAGGAGAAAATCGTGGCAGGAAGTTATCGCCAAGGCCATGGGGCTGATATCGGATGCCAGCGAGGTTGAGAGCGTTTACCGCATACTCTGCGCAATGTTCTACGAGATCCCGAGCCCGAAGAGCTTTTATGTAGCATCCCGCGAACCGATTTGCGGCATACGGAATGATACGCATTTCGACCGATACTTTGCATTTCGCATTCCTATCGGCGATCTGAGCGACGCTGATGTGCGGGACGAGCTGAAATTTCTCGTCGAAAATGGAGAGTGGAGCGAGTCATCCCTGATACGCCAATGTTTAGAAGCGCAAGACGAGCCGATGCGGAGGCTCTTGCGCGGTAAAATTGTCCAAAGTTTAGATGTTGTTGCAGCCGCTCCGCCATCTCAGTGCTTGGACGCTGCTGCGCTCATTACGCGATCGATCCCTGACGACAATGTCGAGCGCGAATTGATATTCGGCAGATGGTCGCATGTAATCTATGCACTTATTGGTCACGCAATATCATCTCTATCTTCGAGAGACGGCGAGATCGCCGCCGATAAATATCGAGCTGATTTCGGATTGCTGATAACCGTCGGAGTCTTGTCTCGGCCGATAGAACTTCCTACCGTATCGCACGACAAGGTTGTCGCAGCGACGAGGGGGATTCGAAAAGAAGTGGCAGAAATATGCGTTGCCGACCTGTCCAATGAATCGATCAATGGTCACGGGTATAGTATCCTAAGCTTCTTTCACTATTTGGATAGTGATCTATGGTCGGAACTGCACGCCAAGGTTCAAGGTCTCCTTACGGTAGGCGACCTTTCCGTGCTCGATGTGGCTGCCCGATTCGTTTCAATGTCACGTGCGATGAACCTTGGTACGGGTGTAATTGGCGACAGAATAGAATTCCATAGGTTTGAATTATCGGAATTTGAGTTTCTTATCCCTCGTGAACAGTGGCTTGCAAGTGGCGTCTCCGAAGCTGAGCCCGAAGCCATTGATTTTCAAGATGCATCCTTGTCAAACCGCAAAAAGTATGCCGCCTCGGCGCTGAGGAAAGTGCGGCTGGAATCTGGCTCCTGAAACCTGGATATGTACAACGATTTGGCCCTATACGCATCGAGGTGAGGGGACGTGCGGACAGCCCTGCCGCTCATTATCCGCAGCTGTACTGGCATGGTGTCACGTCCATCGCCACGATCATGCTTCCAAGCGTGCGCACCCAACCGGCCGGGTAGGCGCGCTTCAACGACCACGCCCGCCAGGCCGCACCAACCGCTGATTCGAAAGGGAAGCGGGCGGAGTCGATTCCGATCATCGAGGAACTGCGGCCGATGCTTGCGCGTCGGCTCGCGGGCATCGCCGACAAGGCTGATGCGCGGGTGTTCTGTGGTCCGCGGGGCGGCAGGGTCTCGATGGGAGTTCTTCGGCGAGTGACACTTTGGGGCGACGTCGTGGACCGGCTCGGGTTCGAGCACCTGCGTCGGCACGATCTCTGGCACACGAGGTTGCCCTGGTTTGCCGATGCTGGCGTTCCGGTTCATTTGCTCCAGCGCATCGCCCGACACACCGATCCCCGGATCACTCAGCGGTACCTGCATCCGGACATGAGGTCGCTCCAGGAGGATGGTCAGCGGCTCTCGCAGCACCTACGGTCCCCACGTGGTCCCCAACTTCATGTTGTCTGAGAATGCAAAAATCCCCTCCGACCAGGTCGGAGGGGATTTTCTTGCGTCGGGCTGACAGGATTTGAACCTGCGACCACTTGACCCCCAGTCAAGTGCGCTACCAAGCTGCGCCACAGCCCGTTGCACTCCGCTGCGCTTTGTGCTTGATGAGAGTACATCAGGACCCCCCTCAAACTCCAAATCGGCTGGTTGTGGGCGTGTTCGTCATTCCGGGGAGGGGGTGGGCGGTTGGTACAAAACGGGATGGGTGGGCGGATTGGGGCGCGGGGACGGCGGCCGGCGGGAAGCGGACCGCAGGGGGTGGTGGGGATTGAAATGTGTTGCGTGGTGCGGGGATCTGGGGAAACTATGCTGTGGTTTCGGCTGGAGATGGGAAATCTGGCTCCGAAGCACGGACCTGGGAGCGGGGGTAGACCCTAGTTATTGGGGAACATCGGCAGGTGGGTGCCAGTTTCTCGGTGTGGGTACACCGCGGATGGCCCGCGCTCACATTCCAAGCTGCGAACCCCATTACTGTGCGGTAGCATTCTGGGAACCCATACGGGGTCAACGAGATTCGGGATGTGGAGGGTGGGTTATGGCCTCTGCTCGGGGTGGTACCGAGTTGTATCCGCCGCGGTGGTTGCCGGCGCCTATGCGGTGGCACGGGACCCGGATCGGGTGGGGGGAATCGTGGCGGCTGGCTTTCGGGATGGGGAAGCGGTGGCGGGACCGGACGCTCGTGCACTACCTGGCGGCTGAGTTGCCGGGGGCGGACGACGTCATGGTCGCTCGGTTGCCCTTTTTGAAGTACGTCATCGTGCGGAGTCCGGAGCTGGCGCGGCGGGTGTTGGTGTCCAACCAGGACAACTACGCCAAGAGTGCGGAGTACGACATGATGGCGGTGACGTTCGGGCAGGGGCTGGTCACCGACATGGACGAGCGGCGGTATCTGCGGAACCAGCGGCTCGTGCGGCCCATCTTCTCGCGCAGCGCCATCGACGCGTTCGCCGAGCCGATGACCGCGGCGGTGCTGGACACCGCGGACCGTATCGATGCCGTGGCGCGGCAGGGGAGTGCCATCGACATCGGGTCCGAGATGAACCGGCTCATGCTGGATATCGTGGCGCGCACCATGTTCGGGACCGACCTGTCCGGGCCGATCCACAAGATCAACCTCAGTAATCTGCTGAAGTTCTACGGGGTCGGATTCGCCTCGGGGCTGAGCCGGCTGCTGCGCAAGCTGTCGACGTGGGTCGTCAAGCACACCGAGAAGGACCCGGACAAGCGCATCGGGTCGCGGCTGCCCATCCGGGCCATGCGCGCGCTGACCTGGGTGTCCGCTCCGCATCTCATGGTCGAACTGCGCGGGATCGAGGCGGCGGTCGACTCGCTCATCGCCGATCACCGCGCGGGGCGGATCGCGGGGAAGGACAACCTGATCGGCCTGCTCATGGCCGCCACCGACGCCGAGACCGGGCACCGGTACAGCGACACCGAGATCCGCGACGAGCTCATGACCTTCATCGGCGCGGGGATGGAGACCAGCGCGACCGCGCTGACCTGGGTGTGGGACCTGCTTGCGGAAAACCCCTGGGCGCGCGAACGGCTGCACGAGGAACTCGACAGCGTCCTGGCCGGCCGGCTGCCCACCGCCGCCGACATCGACAAGCTGGTCTGGTGTAAGGCGATCTTCTCCGAGGCCATGCGCATCTACCCGCCCATCATCGGGCTCACCCGCGTCGCCAAGCAGGACGACGTCCTCGCCGGCTACCTGGTCACCGCGGGCACGACCGTCGTGGTGAGCCTGCACGGGGTGCACTACAACGGCCGCGTCTGGGCGGCCGCCGAGAAGTTCGACCCGAACCGGTACCTGCCGGAGAACATGACCGCCGACCACCGGCACGCCTCACTCGCCTTCAGTGCGGGCAAGAGAGTCTGCATCGCACAGGGTTTCGCCACCATGGAAGCGGTGCTCACCATGGCAATCATCGCCCAGCGCTTCCGGCTCGACCTCGCGACGCCCGGACCGGTGCGCCGCCAGATGTCCTTCGTGGGCGCACCGGAACACGCGCTCATGATGCGGCCCACCGCCCGCGTCCCCGCGCCGGATCAGCGCGAGTAGCCGGGCGCGACAGCCCGAGCGTCACCTCGTCCGCCGGGGCTGCCCGGCATCGGACGAACCACACCACCGCGGGACCGAAGGTTTCACCATGCCGAAAACACTGCAGGACATAGAGATTCGACCGGCCGTCCGGAGCGATGTTCCCGCGCTGACCGCCGCCCTGGACCGGGCCTTCGGCACCGATGATCCCTTCGGGGAGTACATGTTTCCCGACCCGGCGAAGCGGGCGCGGGCACAGCCCCGGCTGACCCGGGCCATGATCCGGCACCAGTACCTGCCCCTGGGCGGCGCGCACGTGGCCACCCTCGACGGCGTCGTGGCCGGCGGCATGCTGTGGAAGCCGCCGGGCTACCGGTTCGGCCCGCTGCGCTACCTCGCCTCGATTCCGGAATTCACCTGGGCCATGGGTGCGGGCGGGCTGCGCGTGCTCGCGGTGGATTCCGCCATCGCCAACATAGCCCCCGGGCTGCCGCACTGTTTCGGGGTCACCCTGGGCGTGGACCCGCACCGGCAGAACTCCGGGGTCGGGGCGGCGCTGCTGGGGTTCGCCATCGCCGAGATCGAGAAGGCGGCCGTGCCCGCGCTGTGCCTGTGCAAGGACGGGAACGTCGGCTACTACGAGCTGTTCGGCGCGCAGCGGCTGGGCACGATCCGGCTCGGGCGCTCGGGGCCGCTGATCAACGTCATGATGTGGCTGCCGTCGAGTCTGCGCAATGGGTGAATCGCCTTGTACAGGAACTAATTCCAACTCCCGGGAGCAATCCGGGCGAGAACATCGAGCTACACACTGTGAGGAGCGGGCTTCCTTGTCGGACATCGCGATCGTCGGCATCGGGTGCAGGTACGCGGGCGGCATCGACTCGCCGGAATCGTTCTGGGACTTCGTCGTCGGCAAACGAGACGCCATCACCGAGATCCCGGCCGACCGCTGGGACACCCGGCGCTTCTACGACCCGGATCGGCGCGCCCCGGGCCGCATGTACACCACCCGCGCGGCCTTCCTAACCGGCGACCCCTGGGCCTTCGACCCGGACTTCTTCGGCATCTCACCGCGCGAGGCCACCGCCATGGACCCGCAGCAGCGGCTGATCCTCGAGGTCGCCTGGGAGGCCCTGGACGACGCCGGGGCCGCCGGGCGCAGCGCGGGCGCCTCGGTCGGGGTCTACGTCGGCGCGTTCACCCTCGATCAGCTCGCGGTCGGATTCACCGGCGAGGCGGTGGCGCACATCGACATGCACTCCTCGGCGGGCACCTCGTACACGATGCTCTCCAATCGAATCTCCTACGCGCTCAACCTCGGCGGGCCCAGTATCACCGTCGACACCGCCTGCTCGTCCTCGCTGGTGGCCCTGCACCTGGCCTGCCGCGCGCTGGAGAACGGCGACTGCGAGACCGCGCTCGCGGGCGGGGTGAATCTCATGCTGCAGCCGGGCACCTTCATCTCCATGTGCAAGGGCGGCTTCCTCGCCGAGGACGGGCGCAGCAAGTCCTTCGGCGCGTCCGCCGACGGCTACGGGCGCGGCGAGGGCGCGGGCATGGTCGTGCTCAAGCGGCTCGCCGATGCTGAGCGCGACGGCGACCGGGTGTACGCGGTGGTCAAGGCCACCGGTTCGAACCAGGACGGGCGCACCACCGCCATCACCGTGCCCAACGCCGACGCCCAGGAGGCCCTGGCGCGCGCCGTCTGCCGCCGCGCGGGCGTCGCTCCCCATCTGATCGATTACGTCGAGGCGCACGGCACCGGGACGCCGGTGGGAGATCCGCTGGAGCTCAGGGCGATCGGGCGGGCGTACGGGGTGGTCGAAGGCCGCACCGCGGCGCTGGGCGTCGGATCGCTCAAGGCCACGCTCGGGCACACCGAGGCCGCCGCGGGCATCGCGAGCGTCATCAAATCGGCGCTGGCGGTCTTCCACCGCACCCTGCCGCCGCAGGGCTGGCTCGACACCGAACCCAATCCCGATCTCGCACTGGACGAGCTGCGGCTGGCCATCCAATCCGAGGCGCGGACGCTGGACGCGGACGCGGGCCCGATGACGGTGGCCGTCAACGGCTTCGGCTACGGCGGCACCAACGCGCACGCGATTCTGCAGGGGCACATCGCGACCGGCGACGGCGGCCGGGCGGTCCCGAACCACGGGGTGCTGCCGCTGTCCGCGCGCGGTGAACGCGCGGTGCGGGAGCTGGCCGGGTCCTATGCCGATCTCATCGAATCCGGTGCGGCGGTGCGTGATATCGCCGCGGCCGCGTGGACGCGGCGCAACCACCACTCGTATCGTCGCGGCGTCCCGTTCGACTCGGACGCCGAACTGCTCGACGAACTGCGGAGTTTCGCGACGGGCGCGGGGCGTGACGCCACCCGCGTCGTCGCCGCCGGCGCACCCGTCTTCGTCTTCACCGGTATGGGCCCGCAGTGGTTCGGCATGGGCCGTGACCTGCTCGCCACCCATGAGCTGTTCGCCGCCGCCGCGCGGCGGATCGATGACGCGTTCATCGCCGTGGCGGGCTGGTCCATCCTGGACGAGCTGGTCAGGCCCGAGGCGCGATCGCGGGTGACCAGCACCGAGGTCGCACAGCCGGCGAACTTCCTCGTGCAGGTGGCGCTCTTCGAAACCCTTGCCGCCCTGGGCATCACACCGGCAGCCGTGGTCGGGCACAGCGTGGGGGAGGTCTCGGCCGCCTATGTCACCGGCGTGCTGACCCTGCCCGAAGCCGTGACCGTGGCCTACCACCGCGCGCGACTGCAGGCCCGCACGGCGGGCACCGGCGGCATGCTCGCCGTCGGACTCTCCGCCGACGAGGCGGCCGCACTGCTGAACGGCGATACCGCCGTCGACATCGCGGCGGTGAACAGCCCCACCGCCTGCACGCTGTCCGGCGACCGCGACCGCCTCGACGCGATCGCCGAATACCTCACCGAGCAGGGGGGATTCGCGAAGCGGCTGCGCGTCGAGGTTCCGTACCACAGCGTTCTCATGGATCCCGTCCTGGACGAACTGCGCGCCGCGCTGGCCGACCTGACGCCGCGGCCGCCGACGATTCCGCTGTACTCCACCGTCACCGGCGCGCGCGTCACCGACGGCGACTGGGATGCGGACTACTGGTGCGCGAACGTCCGCGAGCCCGTGCGCTTCGCCGACGCCACCCGCGCGCTCGTCGGCGCCGGGCACCGGGTCTTCGTGGAGGTGGGCCCGCATCCCGTGCTGGGCGCGAACATTCGCGAGATCCTGATCGCGGCGGGGGAGAAGGGCGCGACGGTCCCCACCCTGCAGCGCACGCAGCCCGACCCGGTGAGCCTGCGGCAGCTCGTCGCCGGACTGTACGCCGCGGGCGCACTCGACATCGACGCGCTCGTCGGCGCCACACCGGCAGCGCACCTGCCGTTGCCGCGTTACCCGTGGCAGCGCACCCGCCTGCGCGCGGACCTGCCGCTCGGCGCGCAGCACCGCCACGGCACGGCCGACATACCGACCATGCTGGGGGATCCGGACCTGCTGGTCGAGCGGCGCTGGACCCTGGACCTCGCCGCCGGGGTCCTGCCCTGGCTGGACGATCACGTCGTGGACGGCGTCCGCATCCTGCCCGGCGCGGCCTACCTCGACGCGGCCCTGAGCGCGGCCGCCCTCGAATTCGACCGGGGCGCACCGGCGATCGAACAGGTGCGTTTCATCGCGCCGCTGGTCATCGGGGCCGGTGACGTGCCGGTCATGGAACTGACCGTGGAGCAGGCCACCCGCCGCTTCACCATCCGCTCCCGCACCGCGACCGGCACGACCTGGACCGTGCACGCCACCGGCCGGCTGGTAGAGGGCGCGTTCGATCCCGGCAAAGCCGATGTGCCGCACACCGATTCCATGACCGCGATCGACCCGGCCACGCTGTACGCGGACCTGTCCGCCACCGGCGTCGAGCACGGGCCGTCCTTCCGGCTCGTCCGCCGCGCCTGGGCGGCCGGGGACACCGTCGTCGCCCATATCGACGGCGGAATCGGCGCGGGCTCCAGGCATCTCGCGCATCCCTGCGTCCTGGACGCCGCCTGGCAGGTCGTCTCGCTCGGCGATACCGGCGGCCCGGCCCACGACGGCGCGGTCATCCCCGTCGGCGCGGACATCGTGCGGCACTACGCCCCGATCCCGGCCGAGGTCGTGGTCGTGGCCCGGCTCACCGGCCCACTGCACGCCGATGTCCTGGTCCTGGACGCGGACCACACCCCGGTGCTGGAGATCACCGGTGCGCGTTTCCAGGCCGTCCCGTTCGGCGGCGGCCTGCTGCGGCGGCTGGAAGGGCTCTACTACGAGGAACGCTGGACCCTGCGCGATCCCCTGGACCGGTCGGCGATGGCGCCGGCGGAGAACGCCCGCACGATCCTGGCGCCGCTGGGCGCGGTGACCACGGGCCGGATCGAACAGATCATCCGATCGGTTCCGGGCAGCTTCGTCATCGACACCGCCGCGGCCGACGCCGAGCACACCCTGCTCGACGCCCTGCACGAGGCGTACGGCACCCCGGGCGTGGCCCGGATCCACGTGTGCTTCGTGTCCGGGGACGCCGCCGCCACGGACGCGCTCTGGCTGCTCAGCCGGCTGGCCCTGGTCGTGGAAGCGTTCTCCGACAGCGTGCACCCCGAACCGCTGCCGCTCACCGGCGACGGCTCGATCCACGCGACGCTCGTCACCCAGCGCGCCTTCGCCCACCCGGAGGATCCGGCCGAACCCGATCCCGATCACGCCGGGCTGGCGGGCGCGCGCCGGGTGCTGCTCAACGAGCAGCCCGCGCTGGGGTGGCGGCTCATCGACATCGAGCCCGACACCACCGAGGACGAACTCGCCGCCGAACTCGCTGTCCCCGGGGCTTTTTCGGGCGACTACAGCGAGGAGGTGTTCCTGCGCAACGGCCTGCGCTGGTCCACCGTGGTCACGCGGGCGCTGCCCGACCGCCTCGCGGCCCTGGATCAGCCCGAACCGCTGACCGACCCGGAAGCCAACTTCGCCCTCGACATCCCGAAATCGCGGCTGCTGTCCCAGCTCGGCTGGCGCGCCGCCCCGCGCCGGGCGCCCGGACCGGGGGAGATCGAGGTGCGGATGGAGGCCATCGGCCTCGGCTTCAAGGATCCGCTCAAGATCCTCGGCGTGCTGGGCGAGAACGAGCTCGCGGCAACGGCTTTCGGCACCTCGCCGGGTATGGAAGGTGCGGGCACCGTGGTGCGCGTCGGCCCCGGGGAACAGCGATTCCGGGTCGGGGACCGGGTGGGCCTCGCCTCGCCCGGCATGATGGAGCGCTACCACGTCACCACCGCCGAGCTCGTCGGCACCACGGCCGCGAGCATCCGGCCCGAACTGTGCACCTCGACCGTCTCCATGGTCACCGCCGAATACGCCCTGCTGGACCTGGCGCGGGTGCGCCCGGGCGAGACCGTGCTGGTGCACGGCGCGGCGGGCGGCGTCGGCAGCCTGGCCGTGCAGGTGGCGAAACTGCACGGCGCCACGGTGATCGGCACCGCGAGCACCGACGAGCGCCGCGCCTACGTGCTGGCACAGGGCGCGGACGAGGTCCTGGATTCGCGGTCGCTCAATTTCGTCGAGGACGTGCTCGCCCTGACCGGTGGCCGCGGCGCGGACATCGTGCTCAGCACCGCGCCCGGGGAGATCGTGCACCAGAACTTCAAGGCCGTAGCGGAATTCGGCCGCATCGTGGAGATCGGCAAGGCCGACATCTACGCGGGCGGCGTGCTCGACATGCGCAACTTCGACAAGAACGTCGCCTACTACTCCTTCGACCTGGACCGCATGCTGAAACTGCGGCGCGCGGAGGTCATGGGCCGGGTCGCGGCCGTGAACGAGAAGATGGGAACCGGGGAGTACCGGCCGCTGCCGTACGAGTCGTTCGCCACCGGCCAGGTGGCGGGCGCGTTCGAGGAGGCGCTGCGCTCCACCCGAATCGGCCGTATCGCACTGCATCTGGGCACCGAGCGCCCGCCGGTGCGGCCGGCGTACGCGGACGTGCCGATCACCGCGGCCGGGCGCTACCTCGTCACCGGTGGCTTCGGCGCCTTCGGCCTGGCCACCGGCCGGTGGCTGATCGGCCGGGGCGCACGGCATCTCGTGCTCGTCGGCCGCAGCGGCGCGAGTACCGAGATGGCCCGGGAACAGCTGGCGGCGTGGGCCTCCGAGGGCATCGAGGTCACTCGGGAACGCGCCGACATCACCGATCCCGCGGCCATGGCGGCGCTGGTGCGGCGCGCCCACACCCCGGACCTGCCGTTGCGCGGCGTCTTCCACGCCGCGGGCATCCTGGACGACCAGCGCATCGGCACCATGGACCGGGCCAGCCTCGACGCGGTGTTCCGGCCGAAACTCGCTGGGGCCCGGGCGATCCACGACGCCGTGACCGCCGCCGGGGCGCAGCTCGACGTGTTCGTGCTCTTCTCCTCCGGCAGCGCCATCATGGGCGGCATCGGCCAGTACTCCTACACCGCGGCCAATCTCGCGCTGCAGGCCTTCACCGAACTGCTGGCCCGGCGCGGGCAACGGGTGCTGTGCATCGGCTGGGGCGCGATGTCCGGCGGCGGCATGGTCGAGGCCGACGAGACCGTGCAGCGGTATCTGCGCATCACCGGGTTCGACACCATCGACATGGACGAGGGCACCGAATACCTGGGCGAGGCACTGCGGTTGGGCGTGCGTCAGGCCGCGATCATCCCGGTGGAGTGGGGCAAGGTCGTGCTGGCGGCCCCGCAGGCGGCGTACACCGCGCGCGTGGCCGACCTGATCGCGGCCGCCGCGCAAGACGATTCGGCCGCGGCCGGGCTGCGCCGGCAGATCGGGGCGCTCGAGGACGCGCAGCGCGCATCGGTCGTGGGCTATGTGCTGGCCGAACAGCTCGCCGAGGTCATGGGCGTCGCCGCGGACTCCATCGACCTGGATGTGCCGCTGCCCGAACTCGGGCTCGATTCGCTCATGGCGGTGGAATTCGGCGCGCTGGTGACCAAGACCCTGGGCGTCGAGATGAACAGCATGCAGCTGGGCCGCTCGTTCAGCCTGGCCCAGGCGGGGGCGCGGATCGCCGACATCATCGTCGGCGCGGACGGCACGGCACGGGAGGCGCGCGTATGACCACCGACGACCGCGACATCGCCCGGCGACTGCTCGCGGGCAATCGCGGGGACGCGGGACCCGCACGGCCACCGGTGAATCCGCCCCGGGCCCAGGCGCGAACCCGGCGCGGGCCGGGCCGGCAGTTCGCCGACCATCCCGAGGTCGTCGCCGCATTGCGCAAGCAGGCCGCCATTCAGGAACTGGTCGACGTGACGGGGCTGCCGCACCCGCTGTTTCTGTCCCCGGACGGGCCCAACGGCGCGGTGATCCATTCCGGCGGTAGGGAACTGGTCAACTTCAGCTCCTACAACTATCTCGAGCTGGCCCAGCATCCCCGGGTCGTCGCCGCCGCCAACGCCGCGGCCGAGCGCTACGGCACCTCGGCCTCGGCGACCCGCATCGTCACCGGGGAGATCCCGCTCTACGCCCAGCTCGAGGACTTCCTGGCCGACGTCTACGGGGTCGGCGGGGCGCTGGTCACCTCCAGCGGCTTCCTGACCAACGCCGCGGTCATCGGGTTCCTGCTCGGGGAAGGCGATGTGGCGGTGTGCGATTCGCTGGCGCACGCCAGCCTGGTCGCGGGCACGCGGTGGGCCGGATGCCGCCGGGTCACGTTCCGGCACAACGATCCCGAGGCCCTGCGGGCGCTGCTGCGGTCCTCGCGGCATCGGTTCGACCGGGCACTGGTGATCATCGAGGGGCACTACAGCATGGACGGCGATCTGGGCAGGATCGCCGAAATAGCCGAGGTGGCACGGCATTACGACTGCGCTGTCCTGGTGGACGAGGCACACGCGCTCGGGGTGCTCGGCCCGAACGGACTGGGCAGCCCCGAACACTTCGGCATCGCGGGCGATCTCGTCGACATCTGGGCGGGCAGCCTGTCCAAGGCCATGGGCAGCACCGGCGGATTCATCGCCGGTGACGCCGATCTGGTGCGCGCGATCAAGTACGCGGCGCCGGGGATGGCGCTGTACACCGCCGGGCCCTCACCCTCGAACGTGGCCGCCGTCCTGGCCGGGTTCGACGTCATGGCCGCCGAACCCGATCGCCTCGAGCGGCTGTGGACCAATGCCCGCGTGTTCAGCACCGCGCTGCGCGAGCGCGGCATGAACCTCGCCGAGTCCCAGGCCACCCCTATCGTGCCGGTCATCGTGCCCGGCGAGGTGCGGGCGGGCTACGCCGCCACCGCCATGCTGCAGCGCGGATTCAACGCCGGGGCGATCCTGTCCCCGGTGGTGCCGGCGGGCACCGAGCGGCTGCGGTTCTTCCTCACCGGCGAGCACACCGAACGTCAACTCCTGGACACCGCCGACAACCTGCTCGAGGTGCTGGGCATCGTCGAGCACATTCCGGACTGGTCCATCGATTCCGGGCTGCCGGTGCCGCCCGGGAATCCGGGTGAACGGTCGTTAAACAGATCCGGTGAATCGCCGCAACCAGGTCGAATCGACCACCGGACGCGGGGATCGGGAGCAGACTCGGTACCGGACCAGAACCGGACCGCAAAGGAGTTTCCTATGCTCACCACCCGTTTCGTCACCGGATCCCCCAACTGGATAGACGTGTCCACGCCGGACCTGCGGGCCGCCGCCGATTTCTACACCGGACTGCTGGGCTGGACCTTCGCGCCCGGCGGCCCGGAATTCGGCGGCTACAGCCAATTCCTGGTGGACGGCAAGGCGGTCGGCGGCGCCATGCAGGTCACCGCGGATCAGGGCGAGCCGGGCTGGACCGTCTACTTCCAGTCGCCCGACAGCGACACCACCGCCAAGGCCGTCGCCGCGAACGGCGGCACCGTCCTCGCCCCGCCCATGGACGTGGGCAGCCTGGGCCGGATGGCGGTGTACACCGATCCCGCGGGCGTCGTCTTCGCCTCCTGGCAGCCGGGGGACATGGCCGGCCTCGAAGCGGTCAATACGCCCGGTTCGCTGAGCTGGCTCGAGCTGTACACCGGTGACGACGCGGGCGCGCAGCCGTTCTACAACGCGGTCTTCGGCCACGACTTCACCACCATGGACATGCCCGAGGGCGCATACACCACGATCAACCCGGCCGACCAGGGACCGGACGAGATGTTCGCGGGCATCGTCCCGTTGAACAGCGATCCGGTGGAGGCGGCCGGCGGGCCGTACTGGCTGACCTACTTCGAGGTCGAGGATGTGGACGCGGTCGTGGCCAAGGCGCTCGAACTCGGCGGCGCGGTGCGCTCACCGGCGGTCACCATGGCCGGGGCCGGACGCTTCGCCAAGCTGTCCGACCCCTTCGGTGCCCGTTTCGGCGTGATCCACGGGGAGAATCCGCCGAGCTGAGTCGCGGCCGAACTCAGCCGAGTTGGGCCTGTGCCGGCTCCGCCGCGAGTCGCACCGCGTGCGCGCCCGCGCGGCGTCCGGAGAACACGCAGTCCGCGATCGAGAGACCGCTGACGTAGGAGTTCGAGCAGACGCCGACGGCCGCGCGCCCGGCCGCGAACAGACCGGGGATGGTGCCGCCGTCCTCGGTGCGCACCGCCCCGGTGTCCTCGTCGACCAGCAGCCCGCCCAGGGTGAGCATGGGCATCGGGTAGCTCAGCCGTGCCTTGAACGAAATGTCCAGCAGCGCAAAGGGTCCCGCGACCAGGGAACGCCGGATGTCGGCGGGTTTGCCCATGGGGTCCGGCAGATTCGCGGTGATGGCGCGATTGTGGGCGTCGACGGTCTTGCGCAACGCGGCCGGTTCGATACCGGCGCGGGCGGCGACCTCCTCGATGGTGTTGCCGCTCACCCGGCCCACGCGCAGCAGTCGCTCGGACTGCATGCGCTGGAACCACACCGACTGCGGGCCGAGCTGGCGGCGCGCTTCGGCCTCCAGGTCGGCGTCCAGCAGCAGCCAGGCGCGATTGCCCGGGCTGGTGGCGATGGCGGCGCCCAGCGCCGCGCCGTACCGGGACTCGTCGATCATGCGCTGGCCGTTGGCGTCGACGGCGATGGAACCGAAGAACGCGCTCGGCGGCGCGATGAAGCGCCACGTCGACATCGCGTCCATCTTGCCGGTGGCCGCGCCGATCTCCTGTGCCATGGCGATGCCGCTGCCGTCGTCGCCGGCGGTGCCCAGCGGCAGGCCCTCGGCCCACGGGTAGTCCGGGGCGTGCTTGTTCACCATGTCGCCGTTGGCGACGAAGCCGCCGGTGGTGACGATGACGCCCGAGCGAGCCTGGATGCGAATGGGATTGCCGTAGCGCCGCTCGAGCCGATCCAGTTGCGCCTGAACGGCTTTGCGCAGACCCGGGTGGTACACACCGGGTTTGGCGGAGATCTTGGACAGCAGCCGGAAGCGGCGCAGGATCTTGGGCGGCGCGTCGGCCAGGGTGGTGGCGTGAACGCCGACCACGCGCCCGTCCTCGACGATGAGTCCCGTTGCCCGCGTGGCGGTCTGGGCCCGGACCCCGCGCTTGGCGGCGGACGCGGCCAGCGGCTGGAAGATCTTCTTGCCCGAGACGCCGCGACCGTGCGCGCGATGCCCGCGCTGGCTCGGCCGCGCCAATTCGCGGAAGCCGCCGGAGTTCTCGCTGCCGGAGTAGTACAGGTAGTGATCATCGGTCGGGTAGGAGGTCTTGTACGGGCACAGCGACGGGTCGAACGGGACGCCGTGCCCGGTCATCCAGTCGATCATGCTCGCCGAACCCTCGCAGAAACGGCGCAGCGTCTGCTCGCTCACCGCGTCGCCGACCTCGGCGCGCAGGTAGGCCAGCATGTTGTCGACATCGTCCTCGACACCGGCCGCGCGCTGCACCCAGGTGCCGCCGCCCGCGTAGACGATGCCGCCGGACAGCACCGTCGCGCCGCCGCCGATGTACCGGTCGATGGCCAGAACCTCCGCACCGGTTTCGCGCGCCGCCAGCGCGGCGGCCACGCCGGCCCCGCCGTATCCGACGACGACCACATCGGCCGAAGTGTCCCAGGTTCGCATCGTCGCGTCGCCCACCTTCCGAACGGAGTCACCGTCCACCCTTGGCAAATGGACAGAACTATAACGCGTTCTAGTGGCGTGCGCCACGCGGGTGCGGTGTCCGAACTGTAGCGCATTCAGGCCGAGATGTGGGCGGTGACCTCGCCGATGTACGCGCGGAAGAGCCGTCCCATGTCCACCCGGTCCGGGGCGAGCAGCCACTGCAGCTGTAACCCGTCCATCATGGCCAGGATCTGCCGGGCGAGGGCGAGGGTGTCGACATCGGCGCGGATGTCGCCGTCGGCGATGCCGTCGTCCAGGGCGCCCGCGAGGAAGGCCTCGACCGTGCGGTAGCGCTGCACCACCCAGTCGCGGGCGGGATGGTCGGCGGTGACTGCCTCGCCGGTGACCACGGTGAACAGTCGCACCAGGCCGGGGACGTGCGCGTTGTGCTCGACCAGTTGGGCCAGGCGGTCCAGTGCCGCGATGCCGCGCGGGCGGCGCTCGAACCCGAGTCGTTCGTAGTCGAGGCGGTCGCGCTGGTCCAGGACGGCCGAGAGCAGCGCGGCCTTGGTGGGGAAGTAGTGCAGCAGGCCGGGCTGCGACAGCCCGCAGCGCGTGGCTATCTCGGCGATCGAGGCGTGGCGATATCCGTTGTCGGCGAAGGTTTTCAGGGCCTCGTCGATGATCTGCTCGCGCCGGTCCTCGCCCCGTCTGCGGCGTTGGGGATGGGGACTCATGAGCACGGACACTAGTGTGTGGCCGGGAGCTGCCCGAATCGCCAAGGATCATGAAACGGTAACTTTACCTAGTGTCCGCTCGGTAGGCCGGCGGGGCGCTGGCACACTCGGGTCGGCGGGACCGGGCCGCGCGAACCGCGGCGGCCGATACGCCGACACCCGGCGCGAACCCTCGATCTTCTGGGAGGTACAGGCATGAACGACGGCATCGACGACCTGCTCGCCAAGCTGGATCTGGAGGCCAAGATCCGGCTCGTCTCGGGCTCGGGGGTCTTCCGATTCGCGGGCGAGGAGAGCATCGGGCTGGCCGAGATGCCGGTGTCGGACGGCCCGTCGGGGGTGCGCGGGGAGCTGTGGGACGAGCGCGATCCGTCGGTGAGCCTGCCCTCGGGCACCGCGCTGGCCGCGACCTGGGACCGGGAACTGCTCGGCGAGATCGGCGCGCTCATCGCGGCCGAGGCGCGCCGCAAGAACGTGTACGCGGTGCTGGGCCCGACCATCAATCTGCACCGATCACCGCTCGGCGGCAGGCATTTCGAGTGCTTCTCCGAGGATCCGGTGCTGACCGGGGAGATGGCCGCCGCCTACGTGTCCGCCGTGCAGGCGCACGGGGTGAGCGCGTGCCCGAAACACTACGTGGCCAACGACTCCGAGACCGAGCGCTTCACCGCCGACGTCATCGCCGACGACCGCACCCTGCGCGAGCTGTACCTGTACCCGTTCGAGCGGGCGGTCGGCGCGGGCGCGTGGATGATCATGGACGCCTACAACTCGGTCAACGGCGTCACCATGACCGAGAACCCGCTGCTGGCAGAGCCTTTGAAGGGCGAATGGGGATTCGACGGCGTCGTCGTCTCGGACTGGACCGCCGTGCGCAGTACCGCCGGCGCGGCCGCGGGCACCGATATCGCCATGCCCGGGCCCTGGGATCTGTGGGGCGCGCCGCTGCTCGCGGCGGTGCGCGCGGGCGAGGTGCCCGAGGCCGCGATCGACGAGAAGGTCCGCCGCATACTGCGATTCGCCACCCGGGTCGGCGCGCTGACCGACGAGCCGGTCGTTCCGCCCGCGTTCACCGACGAGGCCGCGCAGCGACTGGTGCGCGCGGCCGCCGCCAAGGCCATGGTGCTGGCCCGCAACGACGGCACGCTGCCGCTCGGCAAGCCGGCCACCGTCGCCCTGCTCGGTGCGGCCGCCGCCGAACCGCGCTTCATGGGCGGCGGCAGCGCCACCGTGATTCCGGGGCACACGACCTCGCCACTGCAGGGGCTGTCGGACGTGCTGCCGGTGCGGTACACCCCGGGTGTGCATCTGAGCGATCACCTGATCCCGGTTCCGCTGCACCTGGTCACCGATCCCGAGACCGGTACCCCCGGACTGTCGCTGCGCTATCTCGAGGGCGAGACGATCCTCGAGACCGAGCACCGGACCGCTGGCAACCTCATGCTCTTCGGCAATCCGAATGCCCAGCGCGCCGACGCCTTCGAGCTCACCGGCCGGCTGCGCGCCGACATGGCGGGGGAGTGGCGGATCGGGTTCGCCGGGGTGGGTGCGCTGCGCCTGGAGATCGACGGCGAGACGGTGCTCGAGGAGACCGTGCTGCCCGAGGGCAGCGATCCGGTCGAGCTGCTGCTGAATCCGCCGCAGCGCTTCGTGACCCGCGAGCTCACGGAGGGCGAGCAGGTCGAGGTGCGCATCCGGCTCGCGCCCGCCCTCGCGCAGGGACTGCCCGCCATGGGCATCACCTACGCGGTGGGCCGCCCGCGCCGCGCAGCCGACGAGGAGTTCGCCGCGGCCGTGGAGCTGGCGCGCACCAGTGAGGTCGCGGTCGTGTTGGTCGGCACCACCGAGCAGATCGAATCCGAGGGCTTCGACCGCAAGAACCTGGACCTGCCCGGCCGGCAGAACGAACTGGTCTCGGCCGTCGCCGCGGTCAATCCGCGCACCATCGTGGTGGTGAATTCGGGTGCGCCCGTGGAACTCCCGTGGCGGGACGAGGTCGCCGCGGTGCTGCTGACCTGGTTCCCCGGACAGGAGTTCGGCGCGGCGCTGGCCGACGTGCTCACCGGCGCGGCCGAACCCGGCGGCCGCCTGCCCACCACCTGGCCCCGGACGCTGGCCGATGTGCCGGTGGTGGACACGAAGCCCGCCGCCGACAACACCCTGCCCTACACCGAGGGAATCCACATCGGCTACCGGGCCTGGCTGAAATCCGGTGTGGCCCCGGCCTATCCGTTCGGGCACGGCCTGGGCTACACCACGTGGGCGCTGTCGGACCTCGCGGTCACCGGCCGGACCGCGACCGTCACCGTGCGCAACACCGGCGACCGGCCCGGCCGCCAGGTCGTGCAGGCGTACCTGTCCCGCCCCGGCAGCGCGGTCGATCGCCCGGTCCGCTGGCTCGCCGCCTTCACCGCGGTGACCGCGGGGCCCGGCGAGTCCGTCACCGCCACGGTCGACGTGCCCGCGCGGGCCTTCGAACACTGGACGGAGAACGGCTGGGCCGTCGAGCCGGGCGCCTTCACCCTGCACCTCGGCACCTCGGTCGACGAGCTGCCTCTGACAGCCGAGATCGACTGACCCCAGTGTCTTTCGGACGCGCGGTCGCCGGTGTGCCCGGCCCGGGTAGACCTCGGCCTCAGGTGAAGTTCTTCTCCAGCAGCAGATCCACGATGTTCGGGAACAGGTCGGGGAAGTCCATCGCGACGATGCCGTAGTGGGCCGGGCGGGAGCGGTTCTCGGTGAGGTACTGCTCCACCTTGGGCAGGATGGCCTTGGCGTTGTCCTTGGGCCAGGCGTTGTCGGCGTAGCTCAGGAAGTTGATGTACTGCAGGGTGTTGTCCGGATCGGCGGCGGCCCTGTCGAAACAGGCTCGCACGTCGTCGAACTTGTTGCCGCCGGAGGAGGCCGTGTCCCCGGAACCGCTCGCCGAACCGCCGGCCGAGCCGCCCGCCGAGGCGGTGTCCAGGCCCATCAGGCCCTTGCCCTTGTACCGATCCTGAAGGTGGAAGCGGCTGTCGGTGAACGTGCCGTTGTCACCGGACGGCCAGCGCAGGGCGGGCAGGGAATTGGCGAACTGGGTGATCAGCACGATGCGGCCGCGCGCCTCGCCCAGGGTGGGGATGCGGTCGCCGATCCAGAACAGCGGGCGGTAGCCCTTGGTGTCGAGGTAGCCGTCGAAGATGCGGGCGAAATCCGCGCCGACGTCGTTCTTCGTGCCATCCTCCTTCTTGACCCGCATGACGAGCACCTCGTCGGGGCTGCCGGTCAGGAAGGTACGGCAGCGATTCAGGACGCCGTCGAAGGTGATGTCCTGATAGGCGGGGCCGTGATAGACGCCGAACGAATCGTCCATGTGGTCCTGCAGGCCGTTGCAGCGGATGTCGAGGAAGCGGATGCCCCGGTCGAATTGCTCGGCCAGGTCCCAGTTCTGGGTGTGCGACCACTCGGTGCCGTTCGCCGGATCGACGCACACCGAGTCGTGGGTGCCGGGAATGGTCAGCCGCAGCAGCGAGGTGCTGTCCGCCAGACCGGACATCCAGGTCCGGGGCGCGCCGAGGGTCCGGCGCAGCGGCGTGGCCAGGGCGCCCGGCGCGGCGAGTCCGGTGGCGGCGGCGCCCGCGGCGGCGGCCACGGTGGCACGGACGAACTCTCGGCGAGTCAGCTTCATTCGGGTCCCTCGGTCTGCGAGCTTCGCACGCGAGCGTGCGTATTCGAGCCGGGAGCCTAACTTGGACGCTGGACCAGCATGGCGGATTCGGCGGATTCCCGCCGCCGGGAATCCGGTCCGAGTGCGGTGATCAGGCCGTTTCGGTCGTGAGGGTGATCGTGGTCCAGCCGCCGACGTGGATGCGATCGCCCGGGCGCAGCGGCACGGGCGTCCGGACCGGGATCGGCGTCGGGCTGTCGTTGACGCAGGTGCCGTTGGTCGAGCCCAGATCGGTGACCGTCACCGTCGCGTCCGCCAGGCGCAGTATGGCGTGCGAGCGCGACACCGCGATATCGGCGGGGGCGATGGACAGGTCGATCTCCGGATTCACCCCCTGCGAGGAGCTGCGCTTGCCGATGAGAACGTCGCCCTCCGGCAACGGAATTCGGCGCGCCGGATAGTAGGCGGGGAAGTCCACGCGATCCATGTCCGGGCCCTTCTGGGCGCGCATGCGCTGAAAATGCGCGGGATCGGCGGTGATGGTGGCCACCCAGGTCGCTGCCGTCGCGTCCGACACGGTGGTCGGCACCGCGGGGGCATCGGTCACCGTCGGCGCCGCGACCGGCTCCGGCGCGCCGAGCACCGAATCGTGGCCGCAGTCCTCGCAGTAGCGGCCCTCCATGAGCGCGCCGCAGCCCGGGCACTGGGTGACCTGCAGGGTGGTCGCCTGCGGTTCGCCCACCATGGGCGAACCGCAGTAGTCGCAGTAGTCGGTGGCGGTGGACTCGTGGCCCTCGGGACACCTCGGCATCACGCGTCCGCCTCCCCGCGCACGCGAACGGTCTTGCGGGACCGCACGTTCAGCGCCATCTCGTCGGCGGCGTCGACGCTCGCGCGCAACCGGACGGTGCCGGTGCTCTCCTCCACCTCGACCACCGCCGCGAGCAGTTTGGCGGTGTTCTCGTTGCCGGACTCGCGCGCCAGCTCGACCGCGCGCTGCAATTTCGCGGTGGCGGCGGCGATATCGCCCCGCTTGCGCGCCGCCAGGCCCTCCTGGACGGCCTGCGCCAGTTCGGCCTGCCCGGTGTAGTGGGCCAGGCGGCGGCTGATCCGCGCGGACAGATCGGTGTCGGTGGTCCACACCGCCTTCACCAGCCCCTGGCCGATCACCTCGCCGTCGGCGACGACACTGACTCGGGCGGCGAGCTTCTCGCGTCCGGCGGGGGCGGGCTCGAGTTCGAGCTGAACGTGGTACCCGCGCTCCTCCGCGCCCCACGGACCCAGCGGATACTCCCCGATCTGCGCGGCCGGTTCGGTGCGGCGGCCGGTCAGGTCCTCCAGCGTCGGATCCACCTGCTTGAGCAGTTTGACGCGCGCGCCCACCGGCGTCCAGACCCGCAGGGTCAGCTCCGGAATCGCCTTGGCCAGTGATGAATGCATCATCGCGGCGAAATCGGCGGCGAGCAGATCGGGGGTCTTGACGATGTCGACCGTCCCGTGCAGCGCCGCGGCGATGGCCTCCAGTTCGGCGGGCTCCCAATCGGTTCCGACGCCGCGGCAGTCGCAGGTGAACAGGCCCTGGGACGCGCGGATCTCGGTCGCCAGCCGCTCGGAGGTCTCGTGCTCGTTGCGGCCGTCGGTGAGCAGGATGGCGTGCACCATCGCGGCGGGATGCCGCTGGGCGATCATGCGCGACAACCCGAGCCAGGTGCCCATCGCGGTGCCGCCGTGCGGACGCAGCTTGTCCAGCGCCAGCCGCGCGGCTTGCCGGGTCTCGCGGTCGGCCACCGCGGTCGCGCCGTCGCGCGGGAACACCACCTCGGCCTTGTCGGTGCCCTCGACGATGGCGAACCGGCAGCCGTCGGGCAGCACGTCCAGCGCGGCCAGCGTGGCGCGGCGGGCGCCGGGGAACTTGTCCGCCCCGGCCATGGACCCCGAGCAGTCGATGATCAGGATCTCCACGCGCTCCTGCGCGGGGGCGGCCACCACGAGATCGTCGGTGGTCTCGACGCTGATGATGGCGTCGACGGTGCGCACGCCCTCGGCCAGATACTCGTTCTGATCGATGAAGACCGAAAGACCGGGTTTCTCGGCAGAACTCATGGTGCATCTCCTACTCGCTCGGAGAACGGAACGGGGACCAGTGCGACGGTGATGTTGTCCTTGCCACCGGCCTGCAGCGCGTAGTCGACCAGCGCCCGGGACGCGGGGACCGGCGCGCCGGCGGTGGCGATGCGCGCCAGATCCGCCGGTTCGGGCAGGTAGTTCCAGAGACCGTCACTGCACAGCAGCAGCACGCCGGGCTCGGCGATGTGGGTGGTGCGCACGCAGTCGGGGGACCAGCTGTGCCGGTCGTTGTCCGCGCCGAGCCAGCGGGTCAGCACGTGGGCGTGCGGGGCGCTCATGGCGGCGTCCTCGTCCATGGCCCCGGAGTTGATCAACTCCTGCGCGAGGGAATCGTCCAGGGTCAGCCGCAGGGACCCGGTGGGTTCGGGCCGGAGCCAATAGGCCCGGCTGTCACCGACATTGGCGATGGTGACGCGCGCGCCCCCGGTGTCGTCGAACAGCACCAGCGCCGAGACGTAGGTGCAGGACGGCGAGCGGCCGTCGGGGGTGCCGATGTCGTGCACCGCTTGTCCGGCGGCGGTGAGCCCGGCCAGCACCGCCTCCTCGGCGGGGCACGCGGCCGACAGCGCCGCGAGGGTGGCCTCGACCCCGGCGCGCACCGCGGCGCCCGAGGCCGCCTGCGGATCCTCCGAACTCGACACCCCGTCGCAGACCGCGATCACCACGCCCGCCGCGCCGCCGGCGTCGGTCAGGCGCGCGGCCGCGACGGCGTCCTCGTTGTGCGCGTGACTGTGCCCGCGATCGGTGACCACGCAGGTGATTCCGAGATCGGCTTCGAAGCGGTCCCGTTCGCGCGGGCGCTGACCGCAGCCCGCGCAGAAACCGTCGGCGTCGAAATCGACTCCGCCGCACCCGTCACAGGGGCCGGGCGCGGTGTCGGCGAAGGTGACGGTGGTCCCGGTCAGCGGCGCCGGAGCGAGCGCGGGATCACCGGCGGGCAGGGTGACCGCGGCGGGCGCGAACACACCGCCGCCGGGCGGCAGCGCCACGCGCTGCGGTACGAGTTCACGGCCGCACTCCTCGCAGAAGCGGTCCGTTTCGGCGGCGAACGCTCCGCAGGCTCCGCAGCGGGCGTTCACAGTGTCGTCCTGGGGCGGACGGTGTTGGCTTGTTCCACGAGGGCGATGCGCTCCCACATATCGTCGGTCTCCCGGGCCAGCTCCCGGTAGCAGCGTTCCAGTCCGGTCCGCACGCCCTGCTGATCGAGGGTCACCCCCAGCAGCGGCGCGGGATCGACGGGTACCCGGCCCAGGCGCAGCCATTGCAGCGCCGCGTCCAGTACCCGCATACGTGCCTGTGCGGCACGACGTTTGGAGTCCAGGGTGAGGTGTTCGATCCGGGCCCCGGCATCGCGCAGCAGGGCTTCGGTGAGCTCACCCGGGCGGTCGACGGCCAGCAGGATGTCGACCGCGGTCACCCCGGCCTCGGTGTGCACCGCCGAGGCCCGGTCCACCTGATCGAGGACCGCGACCGCGCCCGGGCGGTCGGGCACCGAGCGGCGCAGGCGGGCCGCGCCGAAGGCGGCGCTGGCGTAGGAACGGTCGGTGCGCCAGACCATCTCGTAGTACTGCGCCGAACGGCGCAGGGCCGGTTCGGGATCCGCGCCGTTGCCGTGGCGCGCCATCAGCTCGGCGGTGACCGCGAGCGCGAGCTTGGGCGCGGGCTCGCCGGGCAGCGCGGTGTACAGCGCGTCGAGTTCCCCGGCGGCCGCGGACCATTCCCGTCGTAGCAGGAGCAGTTGACTGCGATACCAGGTGGGGCGCCAGTCACCGGCGAACGAGTCGTCCAGCTCGGTCAGGCGGCGGTCGGCCTCGGCGATGTCGCCGAATTCGAGTGCGGCGCGCAGCAATCGAAGCGGAATTTCCACCGATTCGTCTTTACCGGTGATGACCGCCTTCAAACCCGCGGTGAGCTCGCGTTCGAGCTCGTCGGGCCGAATCGCGGTGGAACTGGCGAGCAGGGCCGCGCCGCTGTCGGCGGGATCGACCAGCGGGACCGGCAGCGCGGCGATGATGGCCGCGGGATCATCGGCCAGCGCGTCCCCGATGCCGAAGACCGCGCGCGGCGGCCCGAAGCACGCCGACAGCCCGGGCCGGGCCTGACCGTCCTCGGCGGCGAGCACTTCGCGCAGTACGCCGGTGAGCTGGTCCGCCATCTCCTCCATCGAGCCGAAGCGGGCCGCCGGATCGTCGTGGGTCGCGCGCAGCAGGAAGCGGTGCAGCGAATCGTGCCGGGCCAGCAGGGGTTCGGCGTCCGGGGTCGGCAGCGGTCCGAGTTTGCCGTCGACCTGCGGGATTCGCATGAGCAGCACCGCCAGGGTGCGGCCCACCGTGTAGCACTCCGAGGCGATCGTCGGCCCGGTGTGCGCGAGCTCGGGCGCCTGATAGCCCGGGGTGCCGTAGATGGGGCCGGACTCGTCGTTCATGCTGATCACCGCGCCGAGGTCGATCAGGATCAACTGCTCCTCGGCCTGCATCACGTTGTCCGGCTTGAAATCACAGTAGGCCAGCCCGCGCGAGTGCAGATAGCCCAGCGCGGGCAGCATCTCGAGGACGTACGCGATGGCCTGGGCCGGTGGCAGATACGTGCCGTCGGTCGCACGCCTGCGCCGGAGCAGCTCCTTGAGCGAGGTGCCGCCGACGTAATCCATGACGATGTACCCGACCGGTACCCCGTCCGCGCCGATCTCCTCGGTGAAGTTGTGGATCGACACCACGTTCGGGTGTTTGACCCGGGACAGGAAGCGGCGCTCGGCCACCGCCGCGCGCATGGCGTCGGCGTCCCCGGTGTTGAGCAGGCCCTTGAGCACCACCGGCCGGAAGTCGAGTTTGTGGTCGATGGCCAGGTAGATCCAGCCCAGGCCGCCGTGCGCGAGCGGGCCGAGCACCTCGTACTGGTTGGCGAGCAGCTCACCGCGAACCAGCTTGGGCGTGAACGAGAATCGGGTGCCGCAGTTGCCGCAGAAACCCTCGGCGCGGCCGGGCTTGTCGCCGCGGCTGCGCCCCACCGGCTGATCGCAGTGCCCGCAGTAGCGCTGGTTCTCGGGCACCATCGGGTCGGCCAGCACGGCGGAGGCGGGATCGATGGGCGCGACCGGCGGGATCTTGACCATGCCCGCGCCCAGCCTGCCCCGCCCGGCCTGGCCCGAGCGTGAACTGCCGGTGCGCACCGAATGGCTCGCGGACCAGACGGTGCTGCCCGCGGAGAACTGGCCGGAGGCGGGGCCCAGCGTGCCGCTGTGCTGCACGGCGGCGGGCGCGACCGTCGTGGGCGCGGCGGTCGGCTGCGGCGCGGGCGCGAATCCGCAGACATCGCAGTAGCCGTCCGTCCCAACGGTTCCGGTGCAGTCCGGTTCGGTGCACTTCACGGTCGTCTCCCGGATTTCTGCGCGATGAGTTGGCGATAGTCCGCGACGGCGCGCGTGCAGGCGGTCAGGTCGCAGGGTTTGCGGCTGAGCAGACCGGTGGCGATGCGGTCGGTGGCCAGGACCTCGCGGTCCTCGCCGACGCCGAGCCGGGCCGCCTTGGCCCGGTAGGCGGTCAGTCTGCCGCGCAGTTCGGACCGCCGGTCCAGCAGGCCGAGCGCGACCTCCTCGGACTCGGCGGCCGCGGCGATGGCCGCGGTCAGGCGCCGCCGCAGGTCGAGCAGTCGATCGGCGGGCGCGGCCGAATCGGCTGCGAGCGTGTCGAGTTCGGCGCCGAGCGGGCCGCTGTCGTCGGGGTGGCGGGGGAGCGGGCCGGTCAGAATGGTCCGCTCCACCGCGACGCGGGCGAGCTCGGCGCGCGCCCGGGTGTCGCGCAGGGTGTCCATCCGCGCCCGCAGGCGGGCGATCGCCTCGCCCCGGTCACGGGTGACGGCCTCGAGTTCGGCCAGGCGCGCGGTGAGATCGGCCAGCCGGGTGGTGATCTCGCCCAGCCCGGCGTCGAGTTCGGACCTGGTCAGGGACAGCGGGTCGGTGTCGGCGCGCGCGGCGAGGGCGGCGAGATCGGCGGTGAGGGACCGCGATTCGGGCAGCGCCGCCGCGGCGGTGAGCTCGGCCCGCACCGGTGCCATCCGGTCCACGGCCCGCCGGTGTGCGGCCTCGATCGCGTCGAGCACCTCGACGACGCCGGGGAATTCGGCGCGCATCCGGTCCACCAGCTCCCGGAAGCCCGCGTGCTCCAGGTGTTCGGCCGGACCGTCGAGTGTGCGCCGCGCCAGCGGAATCGCCACGCGCGCCAGTTCCACGGGCTGCCCGCGCAGCAGCCGGGTGAGTTCGGCGCGGTCCCGGGGCTCGAGCCGGCGCTTGGCACGCGCGGTGCGCACCCGGTCGAGCAGATCGCGCAGGTGCCCGAAGTCCACCCACAGCCGGTCGAGCGCGGTGTGGGCCGGAGCCCAGCGTTCGGCGGTGCGGCCGGTGGGCGGGCAGCGGCGCACCAGGTGCAGGCCGGAATGGCTGTCCACTTCCACCAGGGTGGTGGCGATGGCGTCGATTTCGCCTGCGCGCCTGCCGATGTCGCGGTCGATCTCGGCGGTGGTCAGCGCGCGGCCCGATGTCCCCGTCATGGCCGTCAGTCGAGGTATCGGGGTGCGGGCGGGCCGGGCGAGGCGCCGAGCTCGGTTACCAGATACTTCTGATAGAGCCCGGCCCAGGTGCCGTCGGTGCGAATTCGCTCGAGCACGCCGTTGACGAAACGCACCATATCGGTGGCCTGCTTCGGCACGCCGACCGCGTAATCGTCGACGGCGATCGGCTCGCCCACGATGTGCAGATTCGGATCCTGCACCCGCAATCCCGCCAGGATGGGCATATCGGTGCTCAGGGCGTCGACCTGGCCCTGCTGCAACGCGGTCAGGCAGTCGAGCCAATTGTTCATCCCGATCACCGTGGGCCGGTCCTTCAGGGCGAATATCGCCTCGAGGGTGGTGGTTCCTTGCAGCGCGCAGATTCGGCGGCCCTTCAGATCGGCGGCGGATTCGATGCCGTTGCCTTTGGTGGTGAGAATCTTCTGCTGGGTCGTGAAATAGATGGTGGAGAACTCGATCTCACGGCGGCGCTCACAGGTGGCGGAGAAAGTCTGCACCACCAGATCGACCTCGTTGTCGCGCAGCGCGGACACCCGATTGGCGGTATCGATGGGGCGCAGTTCGACCCGATCGGGATCTCCGAACAGATCCTTCGCGATCTCTTTGGCGATCCCGATATCGAATCCGTCGAGCTGATTGGTGGCCGGGTTGCGGAATCCGAAAAGGAAGAGGTTCTGGTCGACGCCCACCCGCACTTTCCCGTTGGCCACGATCGCGGCCATGGTCGATCCGGCGGGCATGGCCCCGGACCGCGGCTGATTGACCGGACGCAGGCTCGCGGTGGGATCGCAGGTCTGCGGCTGGGGTTGCGGGGCGGTCGTGATCTCGGCGGCGCCCGGGGGCAGACCGTTGCCCGGGTCCACGACCATGATCGGTGCATCGGGCGCGTCGCCGCCGCAGCCCGCGGCGAGCATGGCGGCAACGGCCAGCAGGGCCAGCCGAATTCGTGCGTGCCGACTGCTCACAGGAACTCCTTCAACCGTGGCCAGACCCCGAGCGCGACCGCGGCGGCCGCCCCGAACAGCAGGAGCAGGGCGCCCTGCGGAGCCAGCAACAACGCGTCGCCCGCCGCGTCCACCCCGTCGCGCACCCGCTCGCGGGTCTGCTCGAGATCGGTGCGCAGCGCCTCGTCGAGAGCGGCGAAACGCGCGGCCGCCGAATCGTCGCCCGCGCCGATGGATCGCTGCACCGCCGCGCCGTACTCGTTGCCCCGATAGGACACGATCTGGGCGCGATGGCTGTCCTGCCAGCTGGAGAACGCCTGTGCGGCGGGCGAATCGGCGCTCACCACCGAGAACAGACTCTCGCGCAGGGCGGTGCTGATCTCGGTGTAGCGGGCCTCGCTGGCGTCGACGTCACCGCGGGTGACCAGCAGCAGCGTCTCCTCGGTGCGGGCCTGCTGGGCGAGAATCCTTGTCTTGGCCAGGGTTTCGAAGCGTGCGGTGGCGCCGTGCTCGCCGCGGTCGACGGCGGTGGTGGCCGCGATCGTCGTTCCCGCGATCCAGAGCAGTGTCAGCACGCCCGCCCCCGCGGCGGCCAGGACGCCGAGATTCACCCGGCGATTGGTGTGCCGCAGCAGCTCTCGCGAACCCAGCGCGCAGCCGAGCAGCAGCAGTACGAGCAGCACGACACCGATCAGCGGCGGACCGGAAATGACACGCTGCTGTTCGTGCAGCGCCGCGAGCCGGGTGCGCTCGAGTTCCTCGGCCTTGCTCAGCAGGGTGTCCTGCATGAGCGCGGACGCCTGGCGCAGGTAGGCCGAACCTACCGGCAAATTCTGGCGATTGTTGGCTCGCGCGGCTTCCACCAGCCCGGTGTAGGCGGGCAGGTCGACGGCGATGCGCGCCACGATCTCGCGGGTCTGCGCGTCCGAGGCGCCCGTAGTGGCCTCGGCCAGCGCGGCGGCGGCGTCGGCCAGCGCCTGCCGGTAGCGGGCGCGCACCTCGGTGGATTCGATTCCGCCGGACAGGAATGCGGCCGACGCGGCCGCGTCCGCCGCGGAGAGCGCGACATACAGGCGCTGGGCGGCATTCGCCAGCGGTTCGGTGTGCTGCAACACCGTGTCGCGGCGAGTTCGTTTGTCATCGAGCTCATTCGCCGACACCAGCCCGGAAACCAGGCACACGATCACCAGACCCACCACGACCGCGCCCATGGCGCCCGGCGCGGTACGCGCGAAACGCCGCAGCCACCCCACCCCGTCGCGGATTGTCGCCGACAGACGACCTCTCACACCGTGCCCCCGTTCGACCGGCCCCTACTCCCCGTACGGCGATGGTACGGGAGGCATTCGGTTGTGTCGATCGCATTCCGGGCGGTTGGATTTCGCAGGTGGACTGCGCTATTTCGCATCGGTGCACGCCATTTCTCGCGATCGGGAATCCGCGATTTCACCGCCGGTGAACCGGCGGGAAACCTGACGGCACACTACGTCTCGCGAGCGCGGCGCGCGGGGTGAGAATTCGATTGCCGAGGCCGGCGGTGACTCGTATGGTTGGCCGCCGCGCGCATCGACCCGATGCCCGCGCGGAAAGCGGCGGTGGGAGTTTCGGTTTGGCGGTTCGTTTGGCCTGGGGTGTCGTCGCGGACAGAACACTGGGGGCCTGGTCGGCCGAGACCGGGGAACCGGTGGATCCCCGCGCACACGACCTTCGGGTCGGCGCGGCGGTCGTCCTCGGCGATCGCGACAGCGCACCCGAGCGGGTCGCCGCGGCCCGGAACACCCTGGCGCGGTGGATGGCCGCGGGCGGCCCGGTGATCGCCGGGGCCGGGATCGACCTCGGCGACGGCTTCGTCTCGGCTCGACTGGCCGGGGCCACCGGCGATCGCCGGGACGCGGTGCTGGCCGCGCTGCGCGTCCTCGGGATCGAGGGCGCCGGCCGGCTGGGCGCGCGGGCGAGCACCCTGGTCGCGCTGTTCGGGGTGAGCGCCACCAAGCCGGTCGGCGCCGCCGCCGAACAGGCGATTCGCGAACAGCGCTGGGCCGCGCTGACGCTCGCCTCGGCCGCGGCCGAACTCCTCGGGCCCGAACAGGTGGCCGAGGTGCTGGGCTGGCCCGCGCCGGCGGGCACCGATCCGATTCCGGCCGGCGCCCCCTCGGCCTTGGCCGCGAATCTGACGCCGGTGCTGAACCGCTACCCGCGGCAGCGCAGACGGGCACTGCTCCGGGATCTGTGGGATCGGGTCGGCGCGCGGCAGGCGACGCTCGCGCTGGCCGAGAGCCGGATTCGCGCCCAGGACATGAGCCGGGCCGAAAGCCTGTATCGGCGCCGGCGGCAGTACGACGCCGATCTGACGGTGGCCGCGCTGGGGCTCGACCCGACCGATCCGCTGGCGCTGCTGACCGCGATTCGCCGCGTCCCCGTCTTCGCCGAGGTGTGGAAACCGGTGCTGGAGCGGCTGATTCAGGACGCCGTCGCCGCCACGGTCCTGGTGCGCCTCGCGGTGGCCGTGCACGAGCACGGTGCGGTCGCGGGCGTCACTGCGTTGCGCCCGCAACTCGCGGCGGCGTCGGCCCTGGTCGGCCGGCACGATGTCAAGTCCGCGCGGCGCGACGCGCCCGCGGAGTGCCCGCTGCCCGCCCGCCCCATCTGCCATGTGCGCGACATCGATTCCTGGTTGCGACAGCAGCAGCCGATGAACCGGGCGTTCGAGAAATTCGTGCGCGTGCGCACCGCGACCGCGCTCGCGTACGCCACCGTCGTCGAGCAGGCGTTCCAGCTCACGCTGCGCGAGATGACCGAGCTGCTGCCCGGCAGCCACTGGGATTCGCCGGCGCTGCGCGAGTGGCGCGCCGCCGTCGGCTACGTCGGCACCCGTGCCCCGGCGACCTGGGACATGAATCCCTATGTGGCGGGCTTCGCCGAAACGCCGTTGGCGCGGCGGCTCGAACAGGACCCCGCCGCGCGCGAGCACGCCTCGGATCTGCTGTGGTACGGCGAACTCGCCGACACCGTCGTGAGCCTGCGCGGCCACCGGGCCGCCGAGATCCGGACCGGCTACGGCTGTGTCCCGCACTTCGACCCGGACCCGGCCGCGGAACGGCCCGAGCCGCTGACCCCGCGGCTCGATTCGATCCCGCTCGCGGTCGCGGGCGCGGCGCAACTCGTCGCGCTGGGCGCGACGCCGCCCGCGCGCTGCCCCGACTGGGCGAGTCTGTGCGCGGGGCTGATGACCGGCGGTGCGGTCGCGGCGGCGCTCGGCGGTGAATTCGAGGTTCCGGAAACGATTCTCGACCTCGACGGGCAGCGGCTGCCGGGCACCGATGCCCGCGTCCAGGTCGCGCGCGATACCGGGCGACTGGCCGAATGGTCGGACTACATGGGCAATTGTATTGCGGGATACCCCTATCGGGACGAGGCGATGGCCGGGCGCAGCGTGCTACTCGCCCTGCGCGACGCGCAGGACACCATTCTGGTCAACGCCGAGCTCCGGTCCACCGGGTACGGCTGGTGGATCAGCGAGGTCAAAGGCAGATTCAACGACGACCCGGACCCGGTGCTGAAGACCGCGCTGGAACGCCTCGTACGGGAGTTGCGCCGTGTGGAACCCGACACCGAACCGGAGACGCCGGCCCCGGAATCGGGTGTGCGCCCGCGCCGCTCGGCCCCGGACGCGGTGCGCGAACTCGGCCCCGCGCTGCGCGCCGTGGTGTGCGAGCCGGTGCGAGACGTCGCCGCCGCCCGCGCGGTGTTCATCGCCCTCGCGGACGCGCCCGTCGCCGGGACGGGAGTGTCGATCGGCTCGAAAAGGGCTGGCGGACAGAACAATCCGCCGGCACCGGTCGAACACCGCCGACCGGTGTCCGCGGCGACGGACACGCGGCGGGGGACCGTGACCCGCGCGTCCGCGGGGCGGCGGGAACCGGGGTTCGACGCCGAGGCGGCAGGCAAGGCGCTGACAGTCCTGCGCCGGGCGAACCCCGAGCGACTCGCCGGGCACGTCCGAACGGCGCTGTCCGGCGGACTCCTCACGCTGCCGCAGCTCTGGGCGGCGTCGGGCGCACGCCCGCTCACCCGCGCGGTCGAGCGACTCGATCCGGATCTGATCGCTCGTCACCCCCGGGTGCGCCGGCTCTCCGACGACACCGCGCTGCCGTCGAAGGCCCTGCGCCGGCTGGTCCGCGATCCCGACATCGGGACCGCCCGCTCGATCGAGCTGGTCGCGCTGCGTCTGCGCGCGGCGTTGTACGCCCTGGCCCGCGCGGACGATCCGGTCTTCGCCCGCGCGCTGATCCGTGATCCGCGCGCCGAATTCCTGTGCCCGTTGATACTCGCGCTCACCACCACCCCGCCCGAGTGCCGGACCATCGCGGTCGCCGCACCCGGAAAGGTCACCGTGCCGGGCTTTCCCGCGACCACCCTCGACGATCCGGCGGGCCCCTGGCAGCGCGGCTGGCCGACGGCCGTCGCGCTGGGCGCGAGCGCCGAACTGTTCTGGGCGCACGTCGCCGACACCGGTCTGCGCGTCCCGGCATCCTGGTTGCCCGGCGGCGGCTGGAACGCCCTGTGGGGTCGCGCCGGTGTGCACCCGATCCCCTGGCCGCCATCCGCGCCCGACGATGTTCACGTCGGCACACTCGGTACGGGATAAGCTCCGCGCGACCGCGTCCGATCACTGCACTGTCGGTAACCGATGGTTGACTGGCCGCATGCTGACCACCCTGGCTGTCGAGAACTACCGGTCACTGCGCAGGCTGGTCGTACCGCTGCGTCAGCTCAACGTGGTCACCGGAGCCAACGGCAGCGGCAAGTCGAGCATGTACCGGGTCCTGCGGTTGCTCGCGGAGTTCTCCCGCAACGGAGCCGTGGCCGGGCTGGCCCGTGAAGGCGGAATCGACTCCACCCTGTGGGCCGGACCGCGCCGGACCCCGCGCGGTGAACCCCTGGCCCTGCGGCTGGGCTACGCGGGCGACGATTTCGGATACGCCGCCGACCTGGGCGTGCCGGTGCCCGGTCGGTCGATGTTCGATCGCGATCCGGAGATCAAGGCCGAGGCGGTGTGGGCGGGCCCGGTGCTGCGGCCCGCGACCCTGCTGGCCGAGCGCGGCGGACCGGTGCTGCGCCTGCGCGGCGCGGACGGCGACTGGGCCATGGTGCCGCACCCGCTGAAGTCCTTCGACAGCATGCTCTCGGAACTGGCCGATCCGCAGGCCGCCCCCGACCTGCTGGTCCTGCGCGAACGCATGCGATCGTGGCGCTTCTACGACCATCTGCGCACCGACGCCGACGCACCCGCGCGCACCCCGCGGATCGGCACCAGAACCATGGTCCTCGCGCACGACGGGGCCGACGTGGCCGCGGCCCTGCAGACCATCCGGGAGATCGGCGACGCCGAAGGCCTCGCGCGGGCCATCGACGACGCGTTCGAGGGCAGCGAGATCGAAATCCTCAGCCGGGACGGTCGTTTCGAGCTGCTGCTGCACCAGCCCGGTCTCGTCCGGCCGCTGACCACCGCCGAACTCTCCGACGGCACCCTGCGCTACCTGCTGCTCACCGCGGCCCTGCTCACGCCCCGCCCACCCGAACTGCTGGTGCTCAACGAGCCGGAAACCAGTCTGCACCCCGAACTGCTCGGCCCGCTCGGCGCGCTCGTCGCCGCCGTGGCCCGCGACACCCAGGTGGTCGTGGTGAGCCATGCCCGCACGCTCATCGCCGCGATCGCCGCGCACGCCCCGGACCTGCACACCATCGAGCTGGTCAAGCGGGACGGGGCGACCGTCGTCGACGGGCTGGGCACCCTCGACGAGCCGCCCTGGTACTGGCCGAAACGCTAGCCGGGCTTCGCCACGTGCGCACAGGCCATATTCTGGCGGGGTGAGTGTGGAAGCTATCGGGTCGGCCGGACCCCTGCCGCGCGGGCGGCACGGGCTGAGCCGGGAAGAAGTCGTCACCTCGCAGTATCAGCGGCTGTGCGGCGCGGTGCTGGAGGCGGTGGGCGAACTGGGCTACGCGGCGACCACCGTGGCCGACATCGTCAGCCGCGCGCAGGTGGCCCGGCGGACCTTCTACGCCGTCTTCGGCGGCAAGGACGAATGCTTCGCCGCCGCCTACGATCTCGCGGTCACCTCGGCGCTGGATCAGCTGCAGGCCACCGTCACCGGCATGGACGGCGTGCGCTGGGCCGACCGGGTGCGCTTCTCCTTCCAGATCTACCTGGGCATGCTCGCCGCCCAGCCGGGTGCGGCCCGGGCGCTGTACGTGGAAACCCTCGCCGCCGGACCGGGTTTGGTCGCCCAGCGCGCCCAGGTGCACGAGAAGTTCGCCGACTACATCCTGGCCGTGGCCCGGGTCGGGGTCCGCGACGGCGATCTCGCCGGGGAGCCGGATCGGGAGATGATCGACATGCTGCTCGGCGGCATCGACGATCGGGTGCGGGCGTGCCTGCATCAGCACGGCGCGGCGGCCCTGCCGGAGTTGACGGATCTGTTCACCCGCACCGCCATCGTCATCGCGGGCACCCCCGCCGCCTGATTCGGCTGTCCGTCGCCACAACCGCCCGCCCGGCACGGATGGGCGGCATTGTCATCTGACACAGCGCCCGTGACAGCGCTCACGCCACCGCCTTACGTTCGCAAGCGAATTCGACGCCGATGTCGATTCATGCGATGCGGTGGGAGATGTCATGAGACGGACGAGCAGGACGCTGGGCTCGATTCTGTGCGCGGGGGCCACCGCGCTGGCGGTGCTGAGCGCCGGCGGCGTGGCGCGGGCCGATGTCGGGACCGGCAGTGGGTCTGGGAGCGGTTCCGGGAGCGGGACGGGTTCCGCGACGGCCAGTGTCGCCTCCGACGCGGTGGGGGAGGGACCGGAGGTGTCGGCGTACCTGGCCGCCTTCGGATACGGGCTGCTGCATCCCGACGCGGCCCCGCCCGGGGCGAACCGGTGGGACTGCCGCCCGAGCGCGGAACACCCGCGGCCGGTGGTGCTGCTGCACGGCACCTGGATGAACGCCTACGACAGTTTCGCCTACCTCTCGCCCCGGATAGCGCGGGCCGGATACTGCGTGTTCGCCTTCAATTACGGGCGCGAGAACCTGCTGAACGGCGGCGGCGTCGGGACGGTGCTGCCGGGCAGGCACGGGGTCGGGCCGATGGAGGACTCCGCCCGCCAGTTCGGGACGTTCGTGGACCGGGTGCTCGCGGCGACCGGGGCGGGCGCGGTCGATGTCGTGGCGCATTCGCAGGGCGGTCCGGTGGCCTCCCAGTATCTGAAATTCGAAGGGGGAGAGGGAAAGATAGGTAAGTTCATCTCCTTCGGCGCGACCAATCACGGCACCTCGCTGATGGGCATCGCGGCGCTGGGTCGGGCCATCAACAACCTCGGGCTGGACATCCTGGGCTTCTATCAGCCGCTGCTCGGGCAGTCGAACATCCAGCAGGTGGTGGGCTCGTCCTTCTACTCCCGGCTCAACGCCACCGGCGACACCGTCCCCGGGGTCGAGTACACCGTGGTCGGCACCCGGCACGACGAGGTCTCCAACCCGTACGAGTGGACCTTCCTGCAGGCCGGGCCGGGCGCCACGGTTCAGAACATCACCCTGCAGGAGGGCTGCGACCAGGATCTCTCCGATCACCTCACCATGCTGTACTCGCCGCGTGCGGCGTCGATCACCTTGCGCGCCTTGGGATCCGGGACGTCGCCGGAACTGGCGTGCGCGTTCAATCCCTGGCTGATCGGCGGCGGCGGACAGCTCTGACCGCGACCGCGACCTTGCGCCGGGCACCCGCCCGGCGCCGAGCGCCCTGCCCGAGAGGAACACCATGACCATCGGCGACTCGCTGGATGAACCCCTGCTCCGGAACGACGCCGAACCCGAGTGGGGCAGACCGCTGCTACCCGACGCCGATCCGTTCCACCTCGCGCCCGAGGGGCTGGGCGCGTTCGCGCCCGGCACCGTATTGCGCACGCGCGCTGTGCGATTGGGACTGCTGGGACTGGTGCCTCAGCGCGTTCGGGCCTGGCAGCTGCTGTACCGCACCACCGACCTGCGCGGCGCGCCCGAGGCCGCGGTGACCACGGTGCTGCTGCCCGAAGGGCCCGATCCGGGCGACCGCCCGCTGCTCTCGTTCCAGTGCGCGATCGACGCGGTCGCGCCGATGTGCTTCCCCTCCTACGCGTTACGGCATCGCGCCCGCGCGGCGGGCTCGATACCGCAGATCGAACTACCGCTCATCATCGGCGCGCTGGAACGCGGCTGGGTGGTCTCGGTACCCGATCACGAGGGCGCCGGCGGGCATTTCGGGGCCGCGCGCGAACCCGGCCACCGCGCACTGGACGCCGCCCGCGCGGCCCTGCGCTTCGCGCCGCTGGGACTCTCGGCCGCCACCCGCATCGGACTCTGGGGGTACTCCGGCGGTGGGCTGGCCACCGCGTGGGCGGCCGAACTCGCCGCCGAGTACGCGCCCGAACTCGACATCGTGGGCGCGGTCGCCGGATCGCCGGTCGGGGATCCGGCGGCGGCATTCATGCGGTTGAACGGGTCACCCTTCGCCGGCTTCGCCATGGTCTTCACCGCCGCGCTGCGCCGGGCCTACCCGCAATTGGATCCGGTGCTGCGCGAACATCTTTCGGCGGCATACCTGGCGCTGCTGCAGCGCGCCGAGACCACCGCCACCTTCCCGCTGCTCGCCCGGTTCGCCGGGCGCGACGCCGAACGTCATTCCGGGGCGGGGCTGGCCGCCATGTTCGCGCATCCGCACCTGCGCGCGGTACTCGACGAGATCCGGCCGGGCGCCCAGGCGCCCGCGATGCCGCTGCTGGTGGTGCAGGGCGTCAACGACGAGGTCATCGCGGTCGCCGATATCGACGCGCACGTGCGGCGCTATCTCGACCACGGCGCGGACGTGCGCTACGTCCGCGATCGGCTGAGTATGCATCTGCCCCTGCAGTTCCTGGCCGCGCCGCTCATGACCGACTGGCTGGCGGACCGCTTCGCCCAGCGCCCGCCGGACCCCGCGGGGGTGCGCACGGTGTGGTCGGTGGCGTCGAGCCGGTCGGCGCTGGCGGGACATCTGGCCTTCGCCGGGACGCTGGCGCGGATGGCAGCGGGTCGCCCACCGCGGACCCGGGCCGATCGTAGGAGCGTGCCACCAGTGCCGAGCGCAGATACCACAGTCCCGAGGATTGGGCGGGGTCGAAACCGGTGAGCTGCCCGATGCGCTTGAGCCGGTAGTCCACCGTATTGGCGTGCACCCCCAGAACCCGTGCCGTGCGTTTGCGATTGAGATCGTTGGCGATGTGCCGGCGCAGGGTGTCGAGCAGTTCGGGGTGCTCGTCGAGCGGATCCAGGAGCGCGCCGAGGTATTCGCGCCCGGGGCCGGGCCGGGTCAGCTGATACTCCATGGCCAGGTCGTCGAAGTTGTAGAGCCCCGGCGCGCAGCCCAGCCGGTGCACCAGATCCAGCAGTTCGTGTCCCTGGTCCGCGGCCTGCGGGATGGTCGCGGTCGCGGTGTGCAGCGCGATGGCGGTGATCGGCACCTGCGCGGCGGCGGCCAGGGCGGCCACCAGGGGGTCGAGATCGGCTGTGGCGACGACGGATTGGGGCAGGAGCACGGTGCCGCCGTCGGTGCCGAGCAGGGCCAGCGCCCGCCCGCCGCACCGATCCGCGAGTTCGGACTGCAGGCGGCGCAGTTTGCGCCGCGCCACCACCTGGGAGTCGATGGCCGGATCCGATTCTCCGACGTGCGACGGAATGCTCAGTGCCAGTACGTGATACGCCTCGTCGATTTCGACCCCGCCCGCGCGCGCCATCGTCGCGGCCGAATGCCCGGCCAGTAGCGCAGAGGTGACGGTGTGCACGGCGGAGTGATGCTCGGCCACCACCGCGCGGTGCTCGCGCACGTACGCGACCGCGAACGCGGTGCCGACCATGGCCTGCACCTCCATGAGCCGCCGGGCCGTCTCGGCGATCCGCTCGTAGTGCTCGGGGCCGGCCGCGTCCAGGATGAGATCGAACCCGAGCGCGAAACCATCGTGTACCGCACGGTGAATGGTGCCGATCGGGATGCCTTCGCGCGCCCAGTCCGCGCCGGCGCGGCGCAGACGCTCGAGCTTGGTGCTGACGTCGCGGCCCTCGAGAACGGCGGCCGCGAGCTCGAGGCAGGTCCTGGTCACCGCGGTGACGTCGCCGCGCAGGGCGTCGCCCGGCAGCGTGCCGCACGGCGCGACGTGCTCGGCGAAATGGGTGACCAGCGTGCGGGACAGCCCACGGGCATCGTGCAGCGGAGTCGAAATGGCGGTCACGGCGGTCCGATCCGATACGGCGGTGGTCGGTCTCGTCATCTACAGCTCCACACTTCGATCGGGGATTGCCGGCGTTCAGGGAACGCTAGCGTTCCTACTGGTGCGTAACTGTAACGGCGGTCACCTCGGACGGCAAGGGAAAGCCCCCTCCCGATGACCGGAAGGGGGCCGCGCACACGAGATTCGGGTCAGGCCACGACCTCGACCACATCACCGGTCTGCAGGTAGCGGAAGAACTCCTTCGCCCCGTCCGGCGTCATACGAATACAGCCGTGCGACTGCTTGTCCACCGGACCGATGTGAAAAGCGATATCGCCATTGAAGAAGATGGCGTATTCCATCGGCGCGTGATGCATCGTGCTCCAATGGAACGGCCGTTTGAACGCCACGTTGAAAACGCCCGGGGGAGTTTCGAAACCGGGCATTCCATGCGAAATGGGCGTGGGACCGAAAACAACCTCGCCCTTGTCCATCAGCCAGGCCTCATTCGTGCTCAGCCGCAAGCACGCCCGGGCCTTCTCCGAACACGGCGCGGTGACCGGCACGGTGGGCACGATCGCGGGCACGCCCGGGACCTCCGGGCCACCGGGCCACAGCGGCTCGGCCTGCGCGGGAGCCGCCACCAGACCGGCCGACGCGACACCGGCGAGGACGGCCGAACGGGCCGCCAGGCCGAGGGAACGCTTGATCGTCATCGAGTCATCTGACCTCTCTAGCCTTGCCCGCCACCCGGTTCGAGAGCTGCCGATCGGGGCGGCGGGACATCACATGGGCACAAGCATTGGGACCACCTGGCGGTACCACGGGAATATTCTGCGGGCTCCATTCGGAAATTCGCGGGATGAACCCGCGCCGGGTGTGCCGACACGCGGGGAGAATCGCGGAGGAAATTCAGCGCACCGGCGGTGGCGTGCGGTCCTCCGGGTCACCCCAGGTCGGCATTTGCGCGCCGTTGTCCGGAATATTCGGCCGGGGTGCGTTGCCGGAGCCGCGAATCTGCTGTTCCGGCGGCGGATTGACGCAGTAGTTCCACCGCGCGAAGGTGCCGTCGGTCGCCTGCTGCAGCGGCGTCGTCCTGCTGGTGTAGTCGCACCACGGCCGCGGCCAGGCGTCCAGGATCGTGTGGAACTCGTTGTCGTGCGCCGGAACTCCCATGGCGGAGGTGCCGACCACCAGCCCCGGGAACAGCGCCCGCAGCGCGGGCGTGCGCAGCAGGGCGCTCTTGACGATGGCGCTCATGGTCTGGGCCAGCTGTTCGATGGGCTGCTCGTTGCGGGTCAGCGTGGCCTCGGCGATGGCGAGCTGGCCGGGCGCGTCGGTGAGAAACCGGTTCAGTTCGCCGTTGGCGGCGTTGGCCTGATCGACCAGGATGCGCGAATTGCGGGTCAGGGTCCCCAGATCCGGCTGCGCGTGCGAGGAGGTATCGGCGATCACACGCAGGTTCTCGATGAGGCTGGTCGTCTGCGGCAGCAGGTTGTCCAGGCCGGTGGTGGCCAGGCTGACACCCTCGATGAGGTGGCGCAGCTGCTCGGGCCCGCCACTGAGCGCGGTGTCGAGTTCGTTCAGGATGACGGTCAGTTTGTCCGGGTCGACCTGTGCCAGCAGGGCGCTGGTGTTGTCCAGCGCCGACCAGATGGGCACCGGGGTGGTGATGCGCTCGGGATCGAATCGGATCACCGTGCCGTCGGACAGGTACGGCGCGACGTCGGTGTTCGGCCGGAAGTCCAGGTACTGCTCGCCCGCCCCGGACAGCGCGCCGACGTGGACGGCGGTGTCGGCCGGAATGTCGTATCGCCGGTAGATCTCCGCGACCGCGGCCACCTCCGCCCCGTTCTCGACGAGTTCGATCTTCCGGATCTTGCCGACGCGGTACCCGCGCCAGGTCACGTCGTTGCCCGCCTGCAGTCCGCCCGAGCGATCCAAATGCACTGTGACGGAGTAGGTATCGCCCGGCGGCCGCACCCGGGCCACGCCGAAGGCGAGATACGACCCGCCGGCCAGCAGCACCGCCACCAGCGCGACGTTGGACAGCAAGGTCTTGTGCTCACGCAATATGCCCACGGGCCCGCCTTCATCGCCGATCACGGACAACAGGTTCGGTGCACAGCAAACTCTTGGCGAAACTGCGGGCAATCCTAAATCACACGGGTGTCATCCGGCGCGAGAACGCGGTCACAACGGGGGCGGCGGCGCGCGGCGCGGGCACCCGCGGGCGGCGTGAGAACGGCATGACACGCGTACGTACCCCTCGCACATACGCGGACATGACCGGATGGACGCCGGTGCCGGGGATCTGCCCATCACCACGCGTGGCGTCCGGGCACCAGCCTGTCAGGCGCCGATCAATAAGGAATAAACGTTCTCTATTGTGTGATCGGCAGCGCGGCCGCGGGATTGAACAGCGTGGTCAGGGTGGGTGGCGGCAGGCCCGCGCGGTCGAAGACGGCGGCGGCTTCACGAGCGTCCCGATCCGCCTCGCAGGTCGCCCCGCGCGCGTCGAGGGCGGCGGCGCGCAGCACCAGCGCGCGGGCGCGGTCCAGCGGATCGGCCGCGATGGCCAGGCGATCCAGGGCGGTGGCCGCCTCGGTCTCGGCCGCGCACACGCGCCCGGCGCGGAGCTGGATCTGGGCCAGCCGGGTGCGTGCCCAGCCCTCCCACAGGCGTACGCCGTTGCACTGGGCCATGCGCACGGCCTGCTCGCCGAGCTCGAGCGCGCGCTCGTGGTCCCCGCGCAGCGAATAGGTGGCGGCCAATTCGTGTGTGGCCCAGCAGAGTGCGAGATCGTTCGCCGATTCGCGGGCGAGCGCGAGGGCGTGGCCGGCGACGGTGATCGTCTCCTCGTACCGGCCCGATTCGCACAGCGTGCGCAGCGACAGCGCCAGGATCCACGCCTCCATGGAACGGTCGCCGAGCATCCGGGTCAGGGCCAGGGCCTCGTGGAAGCGCCGGTGCGAGTCCTCGGTGTCGCCCAGCCTGCGGTCGGCGATGCCGAGCAGCAGTTCGGTGAGCACCTGCAGGCGACGGCCCGCGTCGTCGGTGGGCGGGGGAATGTCGCGCAGATACCGCCTGCTCGCCTCGACCTCGCCGAGCCCGACCTGCAGCAGTGCGCCGAGCGAAACCCGCAGGCGGCGTACCGATCCGTGGCACTCGTCGCGAACCGCGGTGTGCAGCAGGGCCTTCAGCGCCTCGGCGAGTTCGCGGGCCCGGGTGCCCGCGTCGATGGTCTCGGCGGTGATCCACGCCAGGTCGGCCGCCACCGCGACCACCGGGCCGCCCAGGCGCGCGGCCTGGCGCAGCAGCGCGATGACCACCGGACGCTCGATGTCGTTCCAGGACTGGCCGTCCGAGCCGTTGGTGAACCGATGACCGGGCGCGACGGTGGGCACGAGCAGGCCGGAGATGTTGCTGTAGTCGATCGCGGCGAGCAGATTCTTGGCGCTGGCCAGATAGTGGTCGAGCAGGCCCGCGAGCACCGTCTCCTCGTCCACGCCGGACTGACCGCGCGCGAACAGGCGCAGCAGATCGTGATAGCGGTAGCGGCCGGGCGCGGTGGTCTCCAGCAGGCTCAGATCGACCAGCGATTCGCAGATGTACTCGGCGCGGGTGACGCTCACCCCGAGCACCGCGGCGGCGCCCGCCACCGGGAAGTCGGGAACGTCGGCCCGGGCCAGCGCGCGAAAAGCCCCGGCCTGCTCGGGATTCAGGTGGGCGTAGCCGAGCCGGAAGGCCGCTTCCACGGTGAGGTCGCCGGTCCGCAGCACGTCCAGGCGCTGGCTCTCGTCGGCCAGGCGGGCGGCCAGATCGGCGATGGTCCACCGCGGCCGCACGGCCAGTCGCGCCCCGACGATGCGCACCGCCAGCGGCAGGCACGCGCACTGCTCGATGACCGCGCGGGCCGCGTCCGGTTCCGCGCGCACCCGTTCCGCGCCGAGGATCCGGGTGAGCAGGGTCAGCGCCTCGGCGGGCTCGAGCACGTCCAGGCGGGTGCGCCGGACCGCGGGCAGTTCGGTGAGGGTGGAGCGGCTGGTGATGAGCACCGCGGTCCCCGGGGTGCCCGGCAGCAGGTGCCGGACCTGGGCGCTGTCCCGGGCGTTGTCCAGGACGAGCAGAATTCGCTTGTCGGACAGCATGGTTCGCAACTGCGCCGCCCGGTCCTCGACGCCGGAGGGAATCGCGCCCTCGGCGCCGCCGAGCGCGCGCAGGAATCCGCCGAGGGCATCGCCCGGTGCGGTGGGCTCGTCGTCGACACCGCGCAGATTCACATACAGCTGGCCGTCCGGGAACCGATCGCGCACCCGATGCGCGACGTGCAGGGCGAGCGTGGTCTTGCCGACCCCGCCCATCCCGCCGACCGCGGAGATGACCACGGCGCTGTGGTCGCCGACCAGTTGCGCGGCGAGTTCGGCGGTGAGCCGGGAGCGGCCGGTGAAGTCGGCGATATCGGGCGGCAACTGCGCGGGGGAGCGCACGGGCGCCGGACGCGTCACCGGTGGCAGTTCGGCGCGCAGGATGTGCGCGTGCACCGCGCTCAGCTCCGGGCCGGGCTCCACGCCGATGCCCTCCACCAGCGCCTGGCGCGCGCGGGCGTACTCCTCGAGCGCCTCGGCCTGGCGTTCGCAGTGGTAGAGCGCGGTCATCAGCAGGGCGCGAAAGCGTTCGCGCAGCGGGAATTGCTCGATGAGCGGGCCCAATTCGGCGACCGCGTCCGCGCTGCGGCCGGTCGCGATGTCCAGGGCGAGGCGATCCTCGATGATGGTGAGCCGCCACTGTTCGAGCCGGGCGCGCTGGCGTTCGGCGAAGGGGCCGGGCAGCCCGCTCAGGGCGGGGCCGCGCCAGTGCGCGAGCGCGGCGACCAGGGTGTCGCGGGCGGCGACGGGGTCCTCGTCGCGCAGCCGGGCGGCCCGGGCGAGCAGGGCCTCGACCGCGTCGATGTCGGTGCTGCCGGGGGACAGTCGCAGGGTGTAGCCGTCGCCGACGGAGACCAGCAGCGCCGCGGGGCCGCGCGCGGCCCGGCCGGGTTCGAGTTCGCGCCGCAGTTTGGCCACGTGGGTGCGCAGGGCGGGGACCGCGCGCGGCACCGGATCCTCACCCCAGATGCCCTCGACCAGATCCGCGGCCGTGACGGCCCTGCCCGCGCGCAACAGCAGCGCCGCGAGCACGGCACGCCGCTGCGGCGGACCGAGATCCAGGGGCGTGTCCGCGCGCCACGCGCGAACCTCGCCCAGTATCGAGAACTTCAGCAAACCGACCTCCCCGTTCGAGAGTGTAGAGGTGCGGAAATTCCGTTGATTCGTCGACTATTCCCCATTGATCGGGGCCTCCCATCATGGAATATCGGTCCGATCGTGGGTCGCGCAGGTGCTTCGGGGGAGGGCGAGTGTCACGGTGTCACAGCTTCGGTCGCGATCCGCGGTTCGGTGAATTCCGGCCCGCGGCATCACCCCGGCCGGGCCCCGCGCCGCGCGGCGTCACCCGGCTCACCGCCGCCGCGGACGCCGCCATCCTGCCCGCACCCGCCCTGCTGTCCGAGCCACTGGCCGCCTTCGGCGAGTTGACCGGAGACTGGGACGTGCGACGGCGGGCCGTGGCCGCCGGGCTGATCTTCGCCACCGAACCGGCCGGCCTCGGACGGCTCGCCCTGGACTTCGGCGTCACCCGCGAGCGGATCCATCGCCTGCAGATCCACCTCGAACACCGGATGCGGCACTGGCTGTACACCGACGAGTCCGCCGGCCGGCCGTTCCTGGGTCATCTGCTCGCCCTCGAACAGCGCTTCGAGGCCGTCGCCACCGTGAACGAACTGCGCCGCTGCCATCCCGGGCACGATCGGCCGAGCCCGGACCTGCGGGTGCCGCTGTGGCAGGTGATCGCGACGCTGCTGCCGCATCGGCGCTGGGTGCGCGACTGGCTCGTCGCCGGTGACCTCGAGGATCTCGGGGACCGCACCCGGGCCGCGTGGCGGGCATGCCGCCGAGCCGGACTGACCTGGCCCGAGACCCTGGAACTGCTGCGTGAGATGGGGATCCGGCCCGAGATCGCGCCGCGCTGGCTCGAATTCGTGGGCCGGACCCGCTAGGCCCGGCGGGCTCGATTGGTCGTTCGTTGGTCGGCGCCTGGTGTGAGCCCGGACCCTGGGGGAACAGCACCGCCGGACGGCGATGCCCTGACAACGGGAGGGTTCCATGTGGATTCGGACCGCCACCGTCGCCGGTATCGCGGCGATCGCACTGAGCCTGTCGGCCTGCGAGGACGGCACGACCACCGTGCCGGTCACCACGGGTCCCGGGACATCGGCCACGACGTCGGCCGCGGCCACCACGACCGTGACCACGCGCCCGGGCACCGGTAAGCTCACCGCCGCGAGCGTCCGGGTGAACGGGACCGAGGGCCGAGTGAGCTACGACGTGCGGGTGCCGCAGGTGGAACCCGGAACCGGCGCGGCCGCAACGGAATTCAACGCGAGCATGCGTGAGCTGCTGGAGGGCTTCGTGTCCGGTCATCAGGTGACCGACGAGGATCCTCCGGTCAGCATCACCGACCCGAACGGGCGCAGCGTGGTGGAGCACATCGGCGCCGGAGCGGTGAGCGGGCTGCTGTGGGTGAGCTTCGACGGCGGCGGCGCGCATCCGTGGTCCATGCTGGCGAGCCATGTCACCGATCGCGAGACCGGGGAAGCGATCGGGCTGGGAGATCTGTTCACCGACAGCCGGGCCGGACTCGACGTGCTCGCGGCGCAGGCCGCCGAGCTGGGCCCGCGGACCCGGGCGGGGGACGATTTCGATTCCCGCGGCGCGAGCGCGAGTTCGGAGAACTTCGAGGTCTGGACCGCTACCCCGGAGGGTATGCGCGTCTACTTCCAGCAGGGCTCGGTGGGCCCCTCGGCGATGGGGGTCGTGGACATCACGATTCCCTGGTCCGAGCTGAGCGCGGTGCTCGCCCCGGGCATGCTCGAGGTGCTCTCGAGCTGAGCTCGCTTCCGATGCCGGGCCGTGCGTGAGCGAAATTCGCTGGCGCACGGCCCCGTTCATGGGGCACCCTGCTACCCATGTTCGCGCACACCATCGCAAGCCTGCCCGCAGCCGCGGGTGCGATGGTCGCTGCCCTGGTGATCTCCGCACTCGACGGCGCACGACGCTGACCTTTCCCGGGACGTCCCGGACCTCAGACGGGGAAGGTCGGCCCGTCGCTGAGGTCCTTGCGCTCCCGAGCGTGAATCACGCACTCCCCGAAGGGGAATCATTATGGCCAAGCAGGCCTACGTCCGTACCAAGCCGCACCTGAACATCGGCACCATGGGGCACGTCGACCACGGCAAGACCACCCTGACCGCCGCCATCACCAAGGTCCTCGCCGAGCAGGGCGGGGGCGCCTACGTGCCGTTCGACCGCATCGACCGGGCTCCGGAGGAGATCGAGCGCGGCATCACCATCAACATCTCGCACGTCGAATACGAAACGGCCACCCGGCATTACGCGCACGTGGACATGCCCGGGCACGCCGACTTCGTGAAGAACATGATCACCGGAGCGGCCCAGCTGGACGGGGCGATCCTGGTGGTGTCGGCGCTGGACGGCATCATGCCGCAGACCGCCGAGCACGTGCTGCTGGCCCGTCAGGTCGGGGTCGAGCACATCGTGGTCGCCCTCAACAAGGCCGACGCCGGCGACGGTGAGCTGCTCGAGCTGGTCGAGCTCGAGGTGCGGGAACTGCTGTCCGCGCAGGGGTACGACGGCGACGGGGTGCCGGTGGTGCCGGTGTCGGGTCTGCGCGCGCTGGACGGGGACCCGCACTGGTCGGCCGCGCTGCTGCGGTTGCTCGAGGCGGTGGACGAGTACATACCGCTGCCCGTGCGCTACACCGACGCGCCGTTTCTCATGCCGGTGGAGAACGTGCTCACCATCACCGGTCGCGGCACCGTCGTGACCGGCGCGGTCGAGCGCGGGCGGGTGCGCATGGGTGACCGCGTCGCGGTGCTCGGCTACGGCGACAGCCTCGAGTCCATCGTGACCGGGGTCGAAACCTTCGGCCGCACCATGGAATCGGCGGAGGCGGGCGACAACGTCGCGCTGCTGCTGCGCGGGGTCCAGCGTGGTCAGGTCCAGCGCGGTCAGGTGGTCGCGGCCGTGGGCAGCGTCGCGGTGCACACCACCTTCACCGCGCGGGTGCACCTGCTCACCGCCGCCCAGGGCGGGCGGCGCACGCCGATCGTGACCGGCTACCGGCCGCAGTTCTATCTGCGCACCGGTGACGTGGTCGGCGACGTGGTGCTCCCGGCGGGCCGGGCGGTACCCGGCGACACCGTCGAGGTGACGGTGACCCTGGGCCGCCCGGTTCCGCTCGAGCCGGGCCTCGGTTTCGCCGTCCGCGAGGGCAGCCGGACCGTCGCCGCCGGAACGGTGCTGACCGTCGACGGTTGACGCGCCGGTAGCCGCCGCCTCGCTTCGGGTTTCCTTCCGGGGCGAGGCGGTTGGCCGTTCGAGGCGCCGGCACCGGGCGAATGTCAGCTGGGCGGCGCTGACCGGCATCCCGGTCCGCTCAGGGTTCTCGCCGGGCGCACCCGGTGAGGTTCGTGGCCGGACCGGGGCTGCCCGGGGACGTCGCCCTGGGGTCAGGAGGCCGATCCACCGCGCTGCGGCGTCGTCCACGTGCTGGGCTCCTCGAAATGCCGCCCGGCCCTGCGTTTCTGCCGCCGTTCGGCGCTGCCCTGCGGGTAGCATCTTGCCGCTGACCAGTTGGTTCACGGTTATCGGCGGACAGAGGGGGAGGGGACTCGGGGCATGGCGCGTGCTGTGGTGATCGCCGCGGGCGGCGGGGGCGACGCGATATCCGCCGGGGTGGCCGGGCGCCGGCTCGGGGTGGATATCGCGGCGGTACTGAGCTATTCGTGGGATCGGCTCATGCTCGACCCCGCTCCCGGGCCGCGCGGCCGGGCGGATTTCGTCGGCGGGGTCGACGTGGCGCCCGGGGTGTTCGAGATCCTCGGGGGTTCGCGCCTGCGCAGCGGGGCCCGGCCGACCCTGCCCGCCGTTGCCGCCGTGGTGCGCGAGCGCGTCCTGCTGCTGGATCCGGTGGGTGGCGCGGCCGGGGTGGGTGCCCAGATCGCCGCGGCGGCAAAGGAATTCGATGCAGACCAAATAGTGGTGGTGGACGTCGGCGGCGACATCCTGGCCACCGGCGGGGAGCGGGGGCTGCGGACGCCGCTCGCGGACTCGCTGGCGCTGGCGGCAAGCGTGCGCTCCGGGCTGCCGGTGCGACTGGTGGTCGCCGGGATGGGACTGGACGGGGAACTCGGCGGCAGGGAACTGGCCGGCCGGCTGGCCGCGCTCGGCGGGGTCGCGGTGTTCACCTTCGAGGCAGCCGATTTCGACCCCGTCCGCGAGTTGTTCGTCTGGCATCCCTCGGAGGCGAACGGGCTGCTGGCCGCGGCGGCCGGGGGGATCCGCGGCCGGGTCGAGACCCGGCGCGGCGACGGCACGGTGGTGCTGACCGACGCGGCGACCATCGCCTACGAGTTCGACGCCGACCGGGTGCTGGCCGCGACCCTGGCCGCGCAGCTGATCGGCACCGCGGATCTGGCCGCGGTGGAGAAGATCATCCGCATCCATCGCGGCAGCTCCGAGATCGACTACGAACGTCAGCGCCTGGCCGAAGTATCAACCAGCGCCGCCTATTACGCGCACGACGACGCGCTGCGCACCGTCGACCAGTACACGGATCGGGCCGCCCGCGCCGGAGTCGATTTCCTGACCCTGCGCCGGGTGGCCGAACTCGCCTACGCCATGGATCCGGTCAGCGGGGCGCGGCTGCGCTCGCTGCTGGCCGGCGCGCGGTCCGAGCGCTATCTGCCGCCGCTCTATCGCACCCGATAGCTCGGACCGCTGTCGAATTCCATTCAGGGCGACCGTGATTCGACGAGCTCCGCCAGGGCCTCCGGTGGTCCGGTGACCGAGCGCATACCCGGGAAGGCGTTGATGTCGATGATCAGCGGCGCCCCGTCCACCTCCAGCACGTCCACCCCGTAGACCTCCAGGTCGAAGACCGCGCCGACGCCGCGCGCCAACTCGGCCCAGGGGTGCGTATCCGGTCGCGGAATGTCGGCCCGGCCCGCACCGGAGTCGAATTCGGAGGGGCGCAGGGCGGCGAAGACCCGATCGCCGACCACCCACAGCTTGTGATCCCAGCCGGAGCCGGGCACGAAATCCTGGATCACCACCGGCTCGTCGGCCCAGCGGGGCAGCAACGCGCGCAGTTCCGCCGGTGTGCGCACCCGGGTCACCAGATCGCCGCGGCGACTGTGCCTGCTCTTGATGACCAGGGGCGTGTCGAGATGGCCGTCGAAACGTGAGAGCGCGGACAGCGCGACGGTGCCCGCGAACGGCAGGTGCGCCTGATCCGCGCGCAGCGCCATATGCGTACGGTCCTGGCAGAATTCGGTGGCCGCGGCGGAGTTGAGCACGGTGACCCCGCGCAGTTCGAGGGTGCGGGCCAGCGCTATCGCCGCGGGCGTGCGGGCCTTGAGCAGGTAGACATCGGCCGGGTCGGCGGGCGGGAGCGCGGTCGGCGGCAGGTGGTCCACGCCGTGCCCACGGGACCGGAGCAACGTGGCGGTGGCCGACAGCAGCGGGTGCTCGGGCGTGGCGGTGATCAGGCCGACTCTCATGCGTGCGTGCCCACCGCCAGTGGTTCGGCCGGGTCGGGTGTGGTGATCAGGCGCAGGCGCGAACCGGCGCGCGAGAGGTCGATGATCGCGCGGGCCACCCCGGCGACCGCGTCGGGCACCTCGCGGAAACTGGGAAAGTCGTTGATATCCACCACCATCGGGCCGTCCGGCCCGTACACGATGTCCAGCCCGTACAGGTCCAGGCCGAACACCTCCCCGACCCGGATCGCGATGGAGGTGACCTCGGCGTCCAGGGAGACCGGCCGATCGGGCAGCCCGGGGGCACCGGCCAGCGGTGAGGTGCGCTCGGTGCCGTACATCCGGCCGTTGACGCAGTACACCTTCAGGTCCACCCCGGAATTCGGGACGTAGGGCTGGGCGATGAGCATGCCCTCGTCCGGGCCGAGTTCGGTGAGCTGCTCGGGCCGCTCGATCAGGCGGACGCCGCGACCGGAACTGCCGTCGGCCGGTTTGACCACCAAAGGGTAATGGGCCGTGGATATCCGGGCGAGATCCAGCGGCCGGGCCGCCGCCCAGGCGCGCGGTACCGGCAACCCGGTGCGGGCCGCGAGAGCGGCCGCGTGCACTTTGTCGCGGACGCCGCGAATGGAGCGGGCGTCGTTCACCGTCGTCTGCCCGGCGGCCGCGGCGGCCTCGAGCAGGCCGAGGCCGGGTCCGCCGGACACGGTCTTGAGCACCCAGGCGTCGTGATCGCCGCGGTCGAGCAGATCGTCGAGTTCGAGCAGCTCACCGCCGGGGCGAATGACGTCCACCCGGTGGCCCCACGCTTGCAACTGCCGAATCACGCTGCGCGGCATTCCGTCCCGGCGGTACTGCTCTTCCACCAGAAAACAAAAGCTCATTCGAGCCGCCATCTCGCTCCCACAGTTAAGCTGTGCCCGCCCCGGGCGGTCCAGAATGATCGCCGATTGTTCACCAAGATCATCGGGTCTGCAACCGCGAGCGCAACACTTCTGCCGCAACGGATCTCGATGATCTCCCCGTCCTCCATCGTACGTGTGGCCGCGATTGTCTGGCGGAGCAGCGGCGACGCCCCCGAGGATGGAAGACATGGAACGCGGGCACTATGACGACGATCACCTGGCCTTCGCCGAACTGGCGCGCGGATTCGTGCGCAAACAGCTCGCGCCGCACTACCTCGCCTGGGAGGACGCGGGCATCGTGCCGCGTGAAATCTTCGCGCGCGCGGGCGAACTCGGGCTGCTCGGGTTCGCGGCGCCGCTCGAATACGGCGGCCTCGGCACGAACGACTTCCGGTTCAACCAGATCCTCATCGAGGAGTTCATGGCGGGCGATTGCGCGGGGGTCGGCCTCAATGTCGCGCTGCACAACGACATCTGCACGCCCTACCTGGCCGGACTCACCACACCCGAGCAGCGCGAACGCTGGCTGCCCGGCTTCGTCGCGGGCACGCTCATCGGCGCCATCGCCATGACCGAGCCCGCGGCGGGATCCGATGTGGCGGGCATTCGCACCGCCGCCGCCGATCGGGGTGACCACTTCCTGGTGAACGGCGCCAAGACCTTCATCACCAACGGCATCAACGGCGATCTGGTCATCACCGCGGTGCGCACCTCGCCGGACCGGCATCGCGGGCTCACGCTGCTGGTGCTCGAACGCGGCATGGCGGGTTTCGACCGCGGCCGCAATCTCGACAAACTCGGTCTGCGCTCCCAGGACACGGCCGAGCTGCACTTCACCGACGTGGTTGTGCCCAAGGCGAATATGCTCGGCGAGGCCGGGCGCGGCTTCGAATACCTCATGCGCAACCTGCCCCAGGAACGCATGCAGATCGCCGTGGCCTGCCTGGCCCGGGCCCGCACCTGCCTGCGCCTGACCATCGACTACGTCGGCGGCCGTACGGCTTTCGGGCAGCCGATCGGCGGGTTCCAGAACACGAAGTTCACCCTCGCCGACGTGGCGACCGAGGTCGCGGTCGCCGAGGCGTTCATCGACAAGTGCGTGCTCGAACTCAACGCCGGGCGGCTCACCCCCGCCGACGCCGCCAAGGCGAAACTGTGGGCCTCGGAAATGGAGTTCCGCTGTATCGATCGCTGCCAGCAGCTGTTCGGCGGCAACGGCTACATGCGCGAGTACCCGATCGCGCGCGCGGCCGCCGACGCCCGGGTCACCCGGGTGTACGGCGGCACGTCGGAGATCATGCGCGAAATCATCGGGCGCGACCTCGAACTCACCTAGCGGCGGACCGGTTCACCGGCCTCCGCCTTCGGCGCGGCGGGCGCGTCGGCGACGCGTGGCCAGGTCCGGGCCGAGCGCAGGATGAAGGCCAGGAGCAGCGCCTCGAGTCCGATGGAGACGCCGTAGAAGTAGGCGTAGGACCACGGCTCGCCCGCCGCGTTGTACACCGTGACGGGGATATAGAGCACCGCGACGACGAGATTGAGGGTGCGGGCGGCCCGGGCGGGCAGCGTCACCGAGAGCAGGATCATGAGGGCCGGGATCGCCATGAGCGTCAGCGACAGCGCGACAAAGGTTGGGCCGGTGTCGAACTCGTGGACGGTGCCGGCCAGGATGTCGTCGACGAAGCCGGGCTTGTACAGGGCGAGATAGTCGACGTAGATGTAGAGGAACATGAGGCTCGTCCACGCCGCGGCGAGGGCGGCTCGCACGGGCAGGCGCAGCTCCTGCGGCGGTGGATTCCCGGTGTCTGGTCGGCGTGTACTCATCGCGATGCTCCTCGGCTCGATCGGGTGGGTGCTTCCACCTTCACCGAGTCCGCCCGCCCGGCACATCGGCCCCGGAGCTCGATCCGACCTGACCTTCGGCACAGCCCGACACCTGTACTTTCGGCTGATACGCCCGGCGCGCGGGCGGCCTAGGCTCATCGGGTGACGATCGACGTCCTCCGCTCGATGTGGGCCGAACCCCGTCCCGCGAACGCCCCGGGGCCGGGGCCGCGGGATTGGATCCTGGTCGCGGTTTTCGCCGGCTGGTCCGCGGTGGAGGTGGCGCTGCGCCGGGATCTGGCGCCGCTCCCGCCGGTGCTGATCGCCGTGCTCGCGATCCTCGGCCCGCTGCCGTGGCGCCGCACCCGCCCGATGGCCGCGGTCGCGGTCGCGTTCGGCACGCTGACGATCGTCGACATCGTCCGGATCCTCACCGACGCGTCCGGCATCCTGCCGAACAGCGTCTCCGCCACGCTGATCCTGGTCTACGCGCTCGTCCGGTGGGACTCGGGCCGGGGCGCGGCGAGCGGGCTCGGCCTCGTCCTGCTCTGGCTGTGCATCACCTACGTCGCCGACCCCATGAGCCCGTGGGAGACGGTCGCGGGCTTCGCGTTCTTCCTGTTCGCCGCCGCGCTCGGCGCCGCGATCCGCTACCGCGCGGCGATCCGGGTCCGCGACATCGACCGGGCCAAGGCCCGCGAACGCGAACAGCTCGCCCGCGAACTCCACGACACCGTCGCCCACCACGTGTCGGGCATCGCCATCCAGGCCCAGGCCGGACGAGCGGTCGCGGCCGCCCATCCCGAGCGCGCGGTCGAGGCCCTGGCCGTCATCGAGGACGCGGCGACCCGCACCCTGACCGAGCTGCGTGCCATCGTCGGTGTGCTTCGCGCCCAACAGGACACCGAGTTCGCGCCGCAGCCCGGGGTGGCGCAGGTCGAGCAACTCGCCACCGACGGCCGGACGCGTCCCCGCGTCGAGGTGACGCTGTCCGGTGAGCTCGACGACCTCGGCCCGGCGGTCGGGGCCGCGATCTACCGCCTCGCACAGGAGTCGATCACCAACGCCCGCCGGCACGCCCGGCACGCGACCCGGGTCAGCGTGGCCGTCACGGGCGACGCCGACCGGGTGCGACTGATCGTCGACGACGACGGTTCCGCCGCCGGCGGCCGCGCCCCGGCGGGCTACGGCCTGGTGGGTATGCGGGAACGCGCCGCACTGCTCGGCGGCACCTTCCACGCGGGTCCCGCCGCCGAGCGGGGCTGGCGGGTGGAGGCCGTTCTGCCCCGGACCGGGACGCCGCGATGAGCATCCGGGTTCTCGTCGCCGACGATCAGCCGATCGTGCGCACCGGGCTGACCATGCTGCTCGACGCCCAGCCCGACATCGAAGTGGTGGGCGCGGCCGCCGACGGGCGCGAGGCCGTCCGCCTGGCGCTCGAGTTGCGGCCCGACGTCGGTCTGTTCGACATTCGAATGCCGTTGCTGGACGGCATCGAAGCCACCCGGATCCTCGCCGGTCCCGATGTCGCCGACCCGCTGCCGATCGTGGTCATCACCACCTTCGACCTCGACGAGTACGTGTACGGCGCGCTCGCGGCCGGCGCCCGCGGGTTCCTGCTCAAGGACGCCGGGCCCGCCCTGCTGACCCAGGCCATCCACGCCGCCGCCGACGGGGACGCGCTGATCGCACCCAGCGTGACCGTCCGGCTGCTCGCGGCGTTCGCCCGGGCGCGGACGTCACCGCCGCGGCAGCCGCTGGAACCGCTCACCGCCCGCGAGGAGGAGGTCCTCGTTCCGGTTGCCCGGGGCCGCACCAACAACGAGATCGCCCGTGAACTCCACATCACCCAGAGCACCGTCAAGGCCCACCTCGCCGGCCTCATGCGCAAACTCGGCGCCCGGAACCGGGTCGAGGTCGCCATGTGGGCCCATGACACGGGCCGTATCTGAGGCCGCCGCAAGGGTTTTCACCCGGGGCACGGCGCCATCGCCGGGGGCGGCCGGGCCGCGCGGGTCAGCGCTTCAGGCCGTGCGCGCCCGCGATGAGGCGTTCCATGATCCCGCGCGGCAGCACCCGCCGCACCGCGAACATGAGCGGGGCGTTGCTGCCGACCGCGTAGAGCTGCTGCGGCCTGTCCGCCCGCGCAGCCTTGACGATGGTGGCCGCGACCTCGTCGGGCGCGATGCCCGACGCCTGCTTCTCATCGAGCTTGGCCATGAAACGGGTGAAATCGGCGGTGTGCGGGGAACCCTCGTCGAGGTATTTGGTGCGCCGCTCGCGCAGGCCGGTGTCGATCTGGCCCGGCTCGACGGTGGTGATCCACACCCCGAACGGAGACTCCTCGAACCGCGCCGATGTCGCGAATCCGCGCAGCGCCGCCTTGGTCGCGACATACGACGAGCGGTACGGCATGGGGAAGCTGCCGAGCATCGAGCCGACCATGATCACCCGGCCGTAGCCGCGTTCGCGCATGCCGGGCAGCAGGGCCTGGGTGAGGGTGACCGCACCGAACACATTGAGCTGGAAGAGTCGTTCGATCGCGTCGCCCGGAAGTTCGGCCAGCGGCCCGGCCTGACTCTCCCCGGCATTGTTGACCAGGATGTCCACCGCGCCGAGCTCGGCGGTGAAGCGTGCGATGGAGGCGGCGTCGGTCAGATCCAGCGCGCGGTAGTCCACCCCCGGAACCCGATCGGCGTCGGCGATCTTGTCCGGCGTCCGCCCGGTTCCGATCACCCGGTAGCCCGCGGCGGCGAAGGCCGCGGCGGTCGCCCTGCCGATTCCCGAGGACGCTCCGGTGACCACGACGGTGCGGCTGTTGTTCGCGCTCATGCCGCCCACGCTAGCGGGCTCGGGTCGGGTGCCACCAGGAGCCGTGTGGCCGCGCGGGCCGGTGCGGCCGGGCGCGCTCCGGGATCGTCCGGCGCGCGGGCGTGCTGTGCGGGCGGCGGGGCGCGGGCGGCGGTTCGGCGAGGGTCGAGCGGATTCCGAGCCATATGCCCACCCCGAATGCCGGCACGACGAGAACGGGCACGAGTAGGAGAACAGGTGAACTCATCAGGCGGGTCCCTCACGTAATCACCGATCCAGCCGAACCGGATGCGAAATCCATCGCGCTCGCGGGCCCGCTGTTACGTGACGAATTGGCGTGTCGCGCAGTGTCGTTGCGTGTCGCTACGGGGGTGCGGGTGGCTGATTTCGTCGCAATGGCATACATGTCAACATTGCACCGAATGCCCGAATTGCAGTGAATGCGTAGTTGCTCGATGTGTCATCGAACCGATTGCCGCCGAGCGGGACTCGGCATTCGCCGCCGTAACGCCCACGTGCGCCGGGCCTCTCGCCATCGTACCGGTCGAAGCGGATGAACCCGGCGAACTGGACAACTGTCTGAGTCAAAGTGGGGGTTCATGTGACAGCATGAAACACCTTTTGTGTAAGTTGGGCCACACCGGCCGCGGTGACTCGAGGGACTTCGCCGACGCTCCGGGCAGGTGTCGGTGTGAGTCGATGGGGACTACAGGTAGATGTTCGACTGGGATCTATTGCGCGGGACCTCCGGTGTGCTCGTCATGACGCAGCTCGCGCAGGAGCGCGGTGTGCCCGCGGCCGCGGTGCTGGCCGGGACGAGTCTGTCGCTCGAGGCGGTGCGGGATCCCGAGCGTGAGATCACCGCTCGCGACGAGCTCACCGTGCTGCGAAATCTGCTCGGGCGCTGCGGCGGCGAAGCCGGGCTCGGGGTGGCGGCCGGCAGCCGCAATGCCATGTCGCTCTCGGGCTCGTGGGGTCTGGCCCTGCTCAGCAGCCGCACGCCGCGCGAGGCCGTGGGGGTGGCGGTGCGTTACGTCGGGCACACCTTCGCCTTCGGGCGGCTGGTCTTCTCCGAGTCCGGCGGCGAGGCCAGGCTGGTGCTCGACGACCAGGGCGTGCCCGAGGATGTGCGGCCCTTCCTGGCCGAGCGCGCGATGACCGGGATGCAGATGATCGGCCGCGAGCTCTTCGCCACGAACGTGCCCGCGCGCCGCATCGCCTTCCGGCGGTCCGCGCCCGCCGATGTCGGCCGGTACCTCGCCGTGTTCGGCGTGCCGCCGGTCTTCGGCGCGGACGTCGATGAGATCGTGTTCGACAGCGCGTATCTCGACGCACCGCTGCCGCAGGCCACCGAATGGGCGCGCAGCACCTGCGAGAACCTGTGCCGGGCACTGCTCGAGCGCCGCCAGGCCCGGGGCGGGGTCGCGGGCGCGGTGCGCGATCTGCTGGTCCGCGACCCGGGCGAGGTACCCGATCAGGCCGCGGTCGCCACCGAACTGTTCATGAGTTCGCGCACGCTCTCGCGCCGGCTCAACGAGGAGGGCACGTCCTTCCGGGCGCTACTGGACGAGGTGCGCCAGCTGCTGTCCGAACAGCTGCTCGATCACACCGACATGACCACCGAGCAGGTCGCCGCGCGCCTGGGTTATGCCGAGGCGGCCTCGTTCATCCGGGCCTTCCGGCGCTGGCAGGGAGTGCCTCCGCAGGAGTACCGGGCGCGCGGACCGCGGGCGAACGCGCGGGCCGAACTCGGTGCGGAACCGCGCCGGGCGCGATCCGAACCCGAGTTCGCCGCGGGCGCCTGACCGGCGGACGTGCCACCGACTCGGCGCTGTCCTAGGCGGGGAACTCGACGCGGAACTCGGCGCCGCCGCCCGGCGCGGTCGTCGCGGTGACGCTCGCGCCGTGTAGTCGCGCGACCTGCGCGACGATGGCCAGGCCCAGCCCGTGCCCCGGGGTGGCGCGGGCGGTGGGCGAGCGATAGAAGCGGTCGAAGACGTGCGGCGCGTCCGCGGGCGCGATGCCGGGTCCGTGGTCGCGCACGATCAGCCGCCGCCCGCGCACCTCCACCTCGATGACACCGCCGGGCGGGCTGAACTTGGCGGCGTTGTCCAGCAGATTGGTGATCGCGCGGGACAGCCGCGCGGGCGCGCCCGCCACCGTGACGGGGTCGAGCTCCTCGGTGAAAACGATTGCGGGCCAATGCCTGCGGGCGGTGCTCAGCGCCTCGCGCACCAGGACGTCCAGGCGCAGATCCTCGAGCGGCTCGCCCTGCGCGGCCGGATCGTCGGCGCGGGCGAGATCGATGAGATCGGTGACCAGGCCGGACAACTCCTCGGACTGTGTCCGCAGCGCGGCGACGGTGTCGGCGGTCCGTTCCGGCGTCAGGCGCCCGGCCCGGCGCAGCAGATCGATGTTGGTGCGCAGCGCGGTCAGCGGCGTGCGCAGTTCGTGGGAGGTATCGGCGATCAGACGCCGTTGCGCCGCACGGGCATCGCGTTCGGCGCGCAGGGCCGCGTCGAGTTCGGCGAGCATCGTGTTGACCGTCGTGCCGAGTCGCGCCACCTCGTCGGTGCCGGTGACCGTGAGCCGACGTTGCGGATCGCGCGTGCGGGCGACGTCCTCGGCGGCCGCGGTGAGAGTGGCCACCGGGGCCAGCGCGCGGCGCGCGAGCACCGTGCCGGCCGCCGCCGCGAGCAGGGTGCCGCCGGCCGCGGCGACCAGCAGGGCGACGCTCAGGCGCCGCAGGCCGAGATCGACGGTCTCCGAACGCTGGGCCACCTGGACGGCGCTGCCCGGGCGCAGCGCGACGGTGTACATGCGCATGCGGTAGCCGTCGACGGTGATGTCGGAGAAGTACCCGCTGTCCGAGCCCGCGGCCACCGCGCGGGTGCGATCGTCGATCGGCAGGGTGACGCCGGGGACGTACTCCGATTCGATGCGGCCGTCGGCGGCGACGACCTGGACACAGCTCGGCGCGGCCAGATACTCGCACGGTCCCGACATCGCGGCCACCGAGGGCTCGACCGGGAACTGCCGCACGATGCGGGTGGCCTGGCGGCGCAGGCCCAGATTCAGGGCCGAGTCCAGTTCGTGCGCCACCACGACGTAGGCCGCGGCGCCCATCCCGGCCAGCGCCGAAGCCATTGCCAGCACGAAGAATACGGCGATGCGACCGCGCAGGCCGAGTCGCTTCACGCCGCGCCCAGCCGGTAGCCCACCCCGCGCACGGTGTGGATGAGCGCGGGTTCGCCCTCGTGCTGCACCTTGCGCCGCAGATACCGGATGTACACCTCGAGCGAATTGGAGGACTGGCGGCCCCACACCCGGTCGATGAGCGTCTCGCGCGGCAGGGCCTGCCCGGCGTTGCGCAGCAGGACCTCGAGCAACGCGAATTCCGTTCGGCTGAGCTCGATCTCGCGACCGCCGCGCCGGACCGTGTGCGCGGTGGTGTCCATGGTCAGGTCGCCGGCGGACAGGATCGCGCCGTCCTCGGGGTAGGTCCGGCGCAGCAGTGCGCGCACCCGCGCCAGCAACTCGTCGAGATCGAAGGGTTTGACCAGGTAGTCGTCGGCGCCCGCGTCCAGGCCGGCGATCCGGTCGGCCACCGCGTCGCGGGCGGTGAGCATGAGGATCGGGGTGCGGTCCCCGCGCGCCCGCAGGGTGCGGCAGGTGCTCAGGCCATCGGTGAACGGCATCGACACATCCAGGACCACCACCTCGGGCAGCCAGCGGGCAATCTGTTCGAGCGCCGCGCCGCCGTCGCCCGCGGATCGGGTCTCGTACCCCTCGCTGTCCAGGGCGCGCACCAGCGCGTCCCGCACCGCTGCCTCGTCGTCCACCACCAGTACCCGCACGTCCCGGATCATACGTATGCGGTCCGGCGCTGTTTTCTCATCCGACTCTCATCGGGGACGGACACGGTGAGCGCCATGAGACCTCGCCGCACCCTCGCGATGATCGCCCTGTTCGGGGTGAGCGCCACCCTGCTCACCGCGTGTGAACGTGATCCGGAATCGACCGCGCCCAGCATTCAGGGCAATCGCGTGGTTATCCCCGTGCGAGGCGGGACCGCGGAGGTGGACACCACCACGCTGGGTGTCACCGCCGTCGCCGCCGGGGATCGGCTCGAGCTCTCGGCCGCCGCCGCGGGCGAGGGGCTCGGCGCGCCCGCGGCGGTGCGGATCGAGGGCGCGACCGCGCACTGGAGCTACCCGGACCGGGGCTTCACCGTCACCGCTGACGCCGCGGCGGGCCGCCTGCGGATGACCGTGCGGTCCGATCGCGACGGCACCCTGGCGTGGCCGGTCACCGGCGGCGACGCCGCGGCCACCGAACTCCAGATCCCGCGCGGCGAGGGATTGGCCCTGCCGGTGCGCGATCCCTTCTGGAACGGTGCCGACACCGGCGTGACCGGGGAGTCGCTGAGCCTGACCGCCGGATTGACCATGCCGTTCTGGGGCTACACCCTGGGCGCGCGCGGGGTGAGCTACATCGTGCCCACCGATATCGGCAGCACCCTCACCGTCGACTCCGAGGGTGGCCGTCTGTTCGCCCGTGCCGCACACGAATTCGGCGAGCGCGCGGGCACCCGCGACTACACGGTCACCTTCGCGCTCACCGACGGTGCACCGGTCGCAGCCGCCCGCGACTTCCGCGAGCGGCTCGTCGCACACGGCGAATTCCGTTCGCTCCGGGACAAGATCGCCGAGAATCCGGCCGTGGAACGGCTGCTCGGGGCGTTCCACGCCTACCTGTGGGGGGACGGCCGCGACGCCGAGACCGTCACGCGGATGCACGATCTCGGCATCGGGCGCATGTGGCTCGGCTACGACGCCGACGGCGAACCCATGGGCGCGGCGGCCGTCGCGGCGGCGAAGCGCGCCGGATACCTTGCCGGGCCCTACGATTCGTTCGCCAACGCCCAGGATCCGGCGACCGCGGACAATCCCGGATCGCGGTGGCCGGGCGGCGTCTGGCCCGCGGGCTGCGTCCACGATGCCGGTGGCACACCCGAAACCGGCTTCGGCGGGCGCGGCTGCTATCTCAGTTCCCAGGCGCTGGAGGATGATCCGCGGCTGTATCGGGACCGCTACGCCGAGATGTCGGCCGACGGCGCGAACACCTACTTCCTCGATGTCGACGCCGCGGGGGAGTTCTTCGACGACTTCACCCCCGAACACCCCATGAACCAGGGGCAGGACCGGGCCAATCGGCTGGCCCGCATGCGCTGGCTGGCACAGGATCGCCGACAGGTCCTGGGCTCGGAATCGGCCGGGGCGTGGGCGGCGCCGGTGCTGGCGTTCGATCACGGTGCGCAGACCCCGATCTCGGACGCGCTGTGGGTGTTGCAGCGCGACCGCGAGCGCTGGGGCGGATACTTCCCCGGCCACGCGCCCGGAATGTTCTTCCGGCCCGTCGAGCTGCCGCCGCATCTGGTCCGGGCCATGTTCGACCCGGCGTACCGGGTGCCGCTCTACGAGACCGTCCTGCACGATTCGCTGGTCAACACCGACCGCTGGGAACTCGGGTACGATAAGCTGCCGGGACAGCGCACCGTGCGCGCGCTCACGGCGATACTGCACAACACCCCGCTGAATCTGGTGCTGGACGGCGCGACCCTGACCGAGCGCGGGCCCGAGATCGCGCGCCTGCAGCGCTATTTCGAACCCCTGCACCGGGTCGCGGGCACGCTACCCATGACGGACTTCCGCCGGATCACCCCCGACAATCTGGTGCAGCGCAGCGTCTTCGGCGACGACGAGCTCACCGTCACGGCGAACTTCGGGACAGTAGCGTACGAGGGCCTGCCCGGCGGCTGCGTGGACGCCCGCCTGCGCGGCGACGCCGAGCCCCGGCGTCTGTGTCCCGCGTCGTGAGCCGCGGCTCGCTGGTGTTCGCCGGTGCCGCGGCGCTTCTCACCGGTCTGCTGCTCGGTCACGAGCGGCTGCCCGGCGCGTACGGCGCGCTGGCGGCCGCGGCCGCGCCCTGGCTCGGCGTCCTGGTCCTCGTCCTGGCCGTGACCGCGATCCTGTGCCGGTGCGTGGCGGGCGCGGTGGCGACGCTGATCCCGCTGCTGGTCTGGGCGCAGCTGTTCGGCTCGTGGTGGGCGCCCGCGCCGCCGGCCCCCGCGACCCCCGGGGCGAGCACGGTCTGCATCGTGTCGCAGAACCTGTTCGCCGCCAACGGTTCCCCGGCCGCGACCGCCCGGGAACTGGTCGCCACCGGCGCCGACCTCGTGGCGGTCCAGGAGCTCGCGGGCGCGAACCACGATCCGGTCCGTCGGACACTGGACGCCGCCTATCCCCACCGCGGGGAACTGGGAACGGTGGCGCTGTGGAGCAGATACCCGATCACCGATCTCACTCCCGCCGACGTCGGCCTGACCTGGCATCGCGCCCTGCGCGCCCGGATCACCACCCCCGCCGGGGAACTCGTGGTCTACGTGGTGCACCTGCCCTCGATCCGCCCCTGGGACGCTGCCTCCCGCAACCACGGCCTGCGGGCCCTGTCCCACCAGCTGACCGACGACCCCGCGCCCCGCGTGGTCGTAACCGGAGACTTCAATACCCCACGCACCGACCGCAGTTGGCGCGCCTTCGCCCCCACCTACCGCCACGCCCTCGACGAGTCCGGCACCGGCGCGAGGTTCACCTGGCCCGCCGCCTTCCCCCTGGTCCGGCTGGATCACGTCCTGGTCCGCGGCGTGACGGTCACCGCCGCCGAGGTCGTGCGGGTCCACGGCCCGGACCACCGCGCGGTGACGGCGACCCTCGCGCTCGAGCCCTGAGCCGGGCCGGGGTGTGATCACCCCGGCGACGCGAACCGGGCGCTGCCTGCGGCGGATCAGGACGCGGGATCCTCGAACAACCGCTCGCGCATCTCGATCGGAGTGACCCCGTACCGGTCGCGGTAGGCCCGGCGGAGGCTGCGCGCGCTGGGGAATCCCTCGTCGAACGCCACCTCGTCCATGTCGAACGGCAGTGCGCTGCGTACTCGCCGATGTGCCCGTTGCACGCGCACATCGCGCAGTATAAGCAGGCGCAGCGAGTTGTTCACCTGCCTCGTCGCCTGCTCGGTCGAGCGAAAGCCCTGCGCGGCAAAGCCGCTGAGACCATCTCGGAATGTGCGGGGGCGGAAATGACCGCGATCGGGCAGGAAAGTGGTCGAGCTACGGCCGTGGGGCCGCGTACTGTGCGAAACGCGGCTTACATAACTGCTGATCAGCGCTGATTGATCAGTGTGTAAGAAGGAAAATGGGTTGGCGGGGAACTCATTTCAACCGCGCACGAGGACGCCGTGGCGATTCTCTATCCGGCCGGCATGCGCCGTTCGCCGCGTGATGTCTTCGGTGGGACATTGCCCGCGTACGCGCGTCCGGTGGCGCGGCGTCGCAACCGGATCGTCGCCTGTGCCGGGGTGGCAGGGCCTTCCGGGCGGGCAAGGACGTCGCTGGGCGTTCCGGTTACGCCCGCCGGCGCGATTCACCGGACATCGTGCGCCGCAAACGGATCGCGGCCAGGTCGGTCGGGGCGCCGGTCCGTTCGCGGTGGCGGGCCATGACCTCGGTGAGCTCGGGGGACCAGCGCAGCACCTCGTCGCGGATGGGGCCGGTCGTGCCCAGTTGGCTCACCAGGCCGAACAGTGTCGTCAGTGCGCGGCTGTAGGGGACGTAGCGGGTGGGTAGGTCCAGTTGGCGGTTCACGTTGTCCAGGCGGGGATTCAGGGCCACCAGGACGCGTGCCCGGAGCCATTCGCGGTGGACGCGGGTGGTGTCGCGCAGCAGTAGTTCGGCGTAGGCGTGTAGTTGCGCGCCGAGCGCCGACGCGTCGAAAACGGTGTCCCGGCGCGCGAACCCGTGCCGGCGGATCGCGGCGCTCAACTCCTCGGGGCCGGCGTTGAGCAGGGCGTCGCCGATCTCGAACACCATGGGGCCGAACTGCGGTGGCGGCCACGGCGTGCACGCGCCGAAATCGACCACGCCCAGTCGGCCGTCCGGCTGCACCCGGAAGTTGCCCGGATGTGGATCGCCGTACAGCAGGCCGGTGCGCTCGGCCGAGGACAGCACGAAGCGAATCGCCAGCATGCCGACGCGGTCGCGTTCTGCCTGCGCGCCCGCCTCGATCAGCCGGGTCACCGGGATGCCGTCCAGCCATTCACTGACGATGACGTCCCCGCGCTGGGCCACCACGCGCGCCACCCGGAAGTCGGGATCGGCGGCGAAGGCGTGCGCGAACGCGCGCTGATTCTCGGCCTCGTGCGCGAAATCCAGTTCGGCGCGGATACATTCGGCCAGCCGCTCGGTCATGGCGCGAATGTCGGCGTTGGGCACGAACACCGCGAGCAGGGCGGACATGCGCCGTAGCTGGTCCAGGTCGCTGTGCACCGCCTCGCGCGCGCCCGGGTACATGACCTTCACGGCTACGGCGCGACCGTCGTGCCAGATCGCCCGGTGCACCTGGCCGATGGTCGCCGAAGCCGCTCTGCGGTCGTCGAATTGGCGGAATCGCGCCCGCCAGTCCGGCCCCAGGGATTCGGCGAGCACCGCGTGCACCGTGCCCGGCAGCATGGCCGGGGTCGCGTCGTGCAGTCGGCTCAGGGCGAGGCGATACGGCTCGGCCAGCTCCGGCGGCAACGCCAACTCGTAGACCGCGAGGACCTGCCCGATCTTGGCGGCGAAACCCTTGAGTTCCCCGAGCACCTCGAAGAAGTGCTGGGCGGTGCGCACGCGGATCTCGCGATCCACCTCGGCGCGCGAGCGGCCCAGCGCCTTCTTGCCCGCGCCCGCGGCCCGGCGCCCGGCGAACGCGAGCGGAAGCGCGGCCAGCTTGGCGGAGCGAACGGCCGTGCGGGTGGGCGGATTACCGCTCGGGTCCCCGTTCCCCCGTCGTGCACCCGTGCGCCGAACACTCATTGGACCAACCCCTCGCGCGTTGCCTGATGCGCTGTGAGCAGTCTGCCAGAAAGTGAGACTGGCTGGTCCGTATCGTCGGCCGGGACGGGCGGATTCCCGGATGATGAGATGGATTCCCGCGCGCCGCCGGGGTTTCAGCGCTGGCGTGTCGAGAGCTTGGCCAGATCGGTCAGCCGGTGCGCGCGGGCGATCTCGGCCGGGGTGAAGGGGTCCTCCGCGCGGACGAACGTCATCGCCGCGCCGTTGTCGGGGGGTGTGATCTCCAGAAGCGTTCCGGCCGTAGCGCGTTGGGTATCCTCGTCCGGCGGTGCGGCCGGAAGATACTGCGCGCCCAGCAGTTCCGCGATGGCCAGCGGCAGCTCCCCGGGATCGTGCGCGATGCGCGCGGCCAGCCCGAGCGCCCGGGTCTGCCCGTCCACCAGGGTCAGCGCCGAGGCGGGCCAGATGCCGACGGTCGTCCCGCCGGATCGCGCGATGGCCCCGGCCAGGCGGGGCGGATCCACGTCGGCGGGCGTGGAGACCACCAGTTCGTCCAGGACGCCGTCCTCGAGGTGATGGACGTGAACGGTGAGGATATTGGCGTGCCGGGCGGCCAGCTGTTTGGTGAGCAGTTCGAGCCGGCCCGGGGTGTTGTCCAGGCGCACCCGAATGCGCCACAGCAGCTCGGCGCTGTCGAGGTGATGGCGGTGCCGCAGTTCCGGCCCGTGCAGCCAGCGGGCCAGGTAGCGCATGGCCCCGGGCTCGACCACCCAGATGACCAGGATGGTCATGCTGACGGTCAATACCGCCACCGTGGCGATGTAGGGCAGTTCGAAGTGGAAGACGAGGGCGTGCAGGACGAGTTCGAGCGGGAAGACCACGCTCAGCTTGGCCAGGGTGAGCCGGGTGCGGCGGGGGTGGGGCAGGCGACCGCACACTTCGCATGCCAGCGCATGTACTTCGGTTTGCCTCATGTTCACCAGGGTGCGGGGCGCAGATTTCGGCGCTGTGCCCCGGTGTAAAGAAGTCGTGACCGTCTCGGCACAAAGTGCTTGCGCTACCGGCACTTTCAGTGAACCGGGCCACACCGGTCCAGAGTCTGTGCCGCGGGGCACACCGGTTGCCCGATGTTCGGCCGAGATCGCCGGGCCCTATGCGGTATCCCGGTTCAGGCCCCTGAGCAGCGGAGAGACCGCTCCGGCACGTGTTTGAAAGGGGGTGCATGAGGTACACAGGAGAGGTGGAAGCCCCGCCGACGATCGGCGTCGAAGAGGAGTTTCTCCTCGTGGATCCGCGCACCGGTGCGCCCATCGGCAGAAATGTCGAAGTCGTCCGTACCGCAGCGGATTTCGGCCTCGATCTGCAATTGGAAATCATGCGGTGCCAGGTCGAGACCAGCACCCGGATCCACACCGGTACCCGCGACCTGTTGCGAGAACTGCGCGAACTGCGACGGGGAGCCTCGGCCGCGGCGGAGAAGAACGACGCGGTACTGCTCGCGGTCGCGGTACCGCCGACCGTGCCGGACGAGCCGCTGACCATCACCTGCACCCCGCGCTACCACCGCATCGCCGCCCGCTTCGGCAGGCTGGCGCAGGAACAGGGCCTGTGCGGCGCGCACGTGCACGTCGCGGGGCCTATTGGAAGGCCGCGCACGAGGGCATGGACGGCCCGGCCATCAATCCCGTTGACGGCCGGGCGGTTCCGTTTCGCGATCTGCTCGCGGATCTGGTCGAGCTCGTCGAACCCGCCCTCGAGGACCTGGGCGATCTGAGCTTCGTCACCGACACCGTCACCGCGCTGCTCGAGCGCGGCAACGGCGCCCATCGTCAGCTCGCCGCGTTCCGGGCGCGCGGCGAGCTTTCCGATGTGATCTCCGAACTGACCGAGGCGACCCTGACCGGCTGCCGCTGAGTCACGTTCCGGCGGAACCTACTTCACCAGCCGGCGCCACTCGTCCAACTGCGGGGCCTCCGCGCCGATGGTGGTGGAGCCGCCGTGGCCGGTGTGCACCAGCGTTTCCGGGGGCAGGGTCAACAGCCGCTCGGCGATCGAGCCGACGATGACCCCGTAGTCCGAGTAGGAGCGGCCGGTCGCGCCCGGCCCACCCTGGAACAGGGTGTCGCCGGTGAACACCGCCCCCAGATCGGGGGAGTGGAAGCAGACCGCGCCCGGGGCGTGGCCCGGCGTGTGCAGCACCTGCAGGGCAGTGCCGCCCACCGCGATGTTCTGTCCGTCCGCCAGCTCGCCGTCGGGATCGATCTCCGGGTGGGTGAGCCGCCACACCACCAGATCGTCCGGGTGCAGCAGAACCGGCGCGCCCGTCGCCTTCGACAGCTCGGGTGCGACCCGAATGTGGTCGTCGTGCGCGTGCGTGGCCAGGATGGCCTTCACCGTGCGCGTGCCGATCACGTCCAGAATGGCGTCGACATCGTGCGGGGCGTCGATCACGACGCATTCGAGATCGTCGCCGACCACCCAGACGTTGTTCTCGACGTCGAAGGTCTCCCCGTCCAGGCTGAAGGTGCCCGAGGTGGTCGTGTGGTCGATGTGCGCCACTACAGCACCACCACCGAACGCAGTACCTCACCGTGATGCATCTTGGTGAAGGAGGCTTCGACGTCGTCGAGCGAAATGGTCTCGGTGACAAAGGCGTCCAGATCGAAGCGGCCCTGCTTGTAGAGCTCGATCAGGTACGGGAAGTCGCGCGAGGGCAGGCAGTCGCCGTACCAGGAGGACTTCAGCGCGCCGCCGCGCGAGAAGAAGTCGATGAGCGGCATCTCGAGCTTCATGTCCGGGGTCGGGACGCCGACGAGCACCACGGTGCCCGCCAGGTCGCGGCCGTAGAAGGCCTGCTTCCAGGTCTCCGGGCGGCCGACCGCGTCGATCACCACGTCCGCGCCGAACCCGCCGGTGAGCTCCTGAATCCGTTCCACCGCATCGTCCTTGGACGCGTTCACGGTGTGGGTGGCTCCGAAGCCGGTGGCCCACTCCAGCTTCCGCTCGTCGATGTCGACGGCGATGACGGTGGTGGCGCCGGCCAGCTTGGCGCCCGCGACGGCGGCATTGCCCACGCCGCCGCAGCCGATCACCGCGACACTGTCACCGCGCGAGACGTTTCCGGTGTTGATGGCCGCGCCGAGCCCGGCCATCACGCCGCAGCCCAGCAGGCCCGCCGCCACCGGCGAGGCGGTCGGATCGACCTTGGTGCACTGCCCGGCGTGCACGAGGGTCTTCTCGGCGAACGCGCCGATGCCCAGCGCCGGGGTCAGCGGGGTGCCGTCGGTCAGCGTCATGGGCTGTGTCGCATTGAAAGTCGAGAAGCAGTACCACGGCTTGCCCTTACGGCACGCGCGACAGGTACCGCACACGGCCCGCCAGTTCAGGATGACGAAATCGCCGGGCTCCACATCGGTCACGCCCTCGCCGACCGATTCCACGATGCCGGCGGCCTCGTGCCCGAGCAGGAAGGGGAACTCGTCGTTGATGCCGCCCTGGCGGTAGTGCAGGTCGGTGTGGCACACCCCGCAGGCCTGGACCTTGACCACGGCTTCGCCGGGACCGGGATCGGGGATGACGATCTCGGTGACCTCGACGGGGGCGTTCTTCGAGCGTGCGATCACGCCGCGCACAACTTGGGACACGTAGGGCCTTCCTCGATTCGAGAACAATCCCAACGACTATCGCACCCGCACCGGGCGGTGGGCGACCGGAGACCGGTCAGTGCGCCGGGTTTGCGGAGACTGGGACGCTCGGTTTGCTGGTGGGGGACGCGGTGGGGATAGACGCGGTGGGGATTTCAGAGCAGAGCCGCGGCCGCGGCCTCGGCGATGGTGGTAGCGACCATACCCAGCGCGGGGGAGTCCAGTCGCCATTGCTGCCAGTACAGCGGGACGTCGATGTGCACGGCCGGGTCGATCGGAACGAGATCGTCGCCGGGGCGCAGCTGGAGATCGGGGATCATGCCCCAGCCCAGACCCAGCCGGACGGCGTCGGCGAACGCGGCGGAGGAGGGGATGTAGTGCCGGGGCGTGTCCAGCGGCCGCCGGGTGTAGCGCCGCACCAGCCGGAACTGCAGATCGTCCTTGCGGTCGAACAGCACGACGGGCGCGGACTGGAAGGCCGCCGCGGTCGCGCCGTCCGGAAACCAGGTGCGGGCGAACTCGGGGCTCGCCAGGGGCCGGTACCGCATCGCGCCCAGGCGGCGCACCGTACAGCCCTGCACGGGCGCGGCGGTGGAGGTGATCGCGGCCATGACGGTGCCGTCGCGCAGCAGGCGGGTGGTGTGCTCCTCGTCCTCGCGGTGGATTTCGAAAGTCACCCCGTGCGCGGCCGCGCCGAGCGCGGCCATGACCCAGCTCTGCAGCGAATCGGCGTTGACCGCGATGGGGATGTTGACCGGTTTGGCGGCGGGCTGCACGTCGTCGCCGAGTTCGCGGGCGGTGTCGCTGGTGAGCAGCTGCACCTGTTTGGCCAGACGCAGCACGGCGAGCCCGGATTCGGTGGGCCGCACCGGTTTCGTGCGCTGTACCAGGATGCGCCCGGCCGCGTCCTCGAGCGCCTTGATGCGCTGGCTGACGGCCGAGGGGGTGACGGTGAGCCGGCGCGCGGCGGCCTCGAACGTGCCCTCGCTGATGACCGCGTCCAGGGCGCGCAGCTGATCGAGCTGGAGATCCATATTAAGGAACTCTAATCAACGTTCAGAACAATTAGCTGGCCTGGTGCTGGACGCGCGCCTAGCTTCAAACGAGTGAACGCATCATCGGCGGCCCTGGCGGGCCTTTCAGGACTCGGCTTCGGACTCTCCCTCATCGTGGCGATCGGCGCGCAAAACGCGTTCGTGTTACGCCAGGGGATCCGGCGCGAGCACGTCCTGCCGGTGGTGGCCATCTGCGCGCTCTCCGATGTCGCCCTCATGACCATCGGCGTCGCGGGGTTCGGCACGGTGGTCAACGCGGTGCCCCAGCTGCTGACCATCGCCAAGTACGCGGGCGCGGCCTTCCTGCTCGGCTACGCCCTGCTCGCGGCCCGGCGCGCGTGCACCGCGACCACCCTCGCCACGCCCGGCGGCGCGCCCATCGCCCTGGGCGCGGCGATCGCGACCTGTCTCGCGGTCACCTGGCTCAACCCGCACGCGTACCTGGACACCATGGTCCTGCTCGGTTCCTTCGCCAGCACCTACGCGACCCCCGACCGCTGGTTCCTGGCGGCGGGCGCGATCACCGCCAGCGTCATCTGGTTCCTGTCGCTGGGCTTCGGGGCCCGGCTGCTCGCACCGCTGTTCGCGAAGCCGCGCGCCTGGCGGATCCTGGACAGCGTGATCGCCCTGGTGATGACGACCCTGGCCGTCGGGCTGCTGCTCGGCTGACCCACTTACAGCGCGGCGAAACGGATCTCGCGGGCCTCGGCGGTCAGGTGCAGTCCGTCGGGCCGCGGCTCGATCGCCGTGAGCCGCGCGCCGAAGGGCAGTTCCTCCAGCGGAACCGTGAACGTGAGCGGCGCGGAGATCAGGGCCAGCGGAATCGCGGGCCCGCCGGCCGCGGGCTGCACCGAGACCGGTGTGATCTCGATGCCGTCGGGTATCGGCGTGACCGTCACGAACACGGTCGCGGGCACCGGAATCCCCTCCACCGAGAAGATGCCGGTGACCCGTAAACCCTCCGGAGAGTAGGAGATCGTCTCCACCCCTTCGGGCGCGTACCGTCGCACGCTGTCGTAGTCCACGATCGCCCGCGCCGTCGCGGTCCCGGCCACGAAGCTCGAGGTCTGATTGGAGATCAGGTCAAGCAGCGGTGCGGAGACGTCGCTCAACCGCACCGAGAGGTCGTGCACGGTGACGTCGCGCTCGGTCCAATCGCCCACCCGGATGTCGACCTCCTGATACCGGCCGTCGGCGGCCTGCGTCAGGAACGGGAACCCCGTGATCTCGACATCGGGCCGCGCGGCCAGGGTGTACTCGGTTTCGATCTTGCGCCCGATCTCGTTCTGCGCCATCGACACCGACACCCGGTCCGCGATCCCCAGCCCGACCGCCAACAGCACGATCATGATCAACAACTTGCGCATGCACTCACCTGCTCGGCCATGACCCCATCATGCTGTGCACCCCGCCCGGCCGCCGTTCGCGACTCATCACGATTGAAACATCAGCGGTTCAGTCGGATGCGCGGACGCCGAGCCGCGATCAGCGGCGAACCCGGGCGAGGGGGACGGGCCGGCCGGTGTGGCGCGAGAGTTCGCAGGCTTCGGCGATGTAGAAGGCTTCCAGGGCCTCGGTGGGCGGGCAGGGGTTGTCCAGCCGGCCGGTGGCCACGCCGACGAAGGTGGCCAGTTCCTCGGTGTAGGCGGGGTGGAAGCGGTCGAGGAAGCCCGGATAGGCGGGCAGGGTGGAGGGCGGGTAGTCGGGTTCGACCGAGTGCAGGGGTGAGCGTTCGTCCAGCCCGACGATCGCATTGCCTCGAGAGCCCAGCACTTCCAGGCGGACGTCGTAGCCCGCGCCGTTGTAGCGGGTGAGCGAGACCGTGGCCAGGGCGCCGTCGTCCAGGCGCAGGATGACCGCGGCGGTGTCGACATCGTCTGCGGCGGTGAAGAATTGGTCGCCGCGATTGGCACCGGTGGCGTAGACCTCGGTGACCTCGCGGCCGGTCACCCAGCGGATGATGTCGAAATCGTGGACGCCGCAGTCCCGGAACACGCCGCCGGAGCGCGGAATGTAGTCCGCGGGCGGCGGGGCCGGGTCCAGTGTGGTGGCGCGCAGGGTGTGCACCCAGCCCAGATCGCCGGAGGCGACCGCCGCGCGGGCGGCGCGATAGCCCGCGTCGAAACGGCGCTGGAATCCGATCTGGACCGGGACGGGGGAATCGGCGACCCGGTCGATGACCGCGAGGGTGCCGAGAATGTCTGCGGCGATGGGCTTTTCGCAGAAGACGGGTATCCCGCGATCCACCGCGGCGGTGATCAGTTCCGGGTGCGAATCGGTGGCGGTGGTGATGACCAGGCCGGTGAGATTCGCGTTCAGCAGCGCCTCGATATCGGCGGCGAAATCCACGTCGAGTTTGTCGGCGGTGCTGCGGGCGCGCCCGGCGTCCGCGTCGGCGACGATGACCGTGTCCACGCCCGGCAGGGTGGTCAGCGTCTCGGCGTGCACCGCACCGATGCGACCGGTGCCCGCGAGACCAATTCGGATGGGGGGCATGGGAGCTCCTTCGGCATCGATCGGTTAATCCCGGGGTGCGGCCGTCGTCGAGCGGACGACCAGGGTGGGTTCCAGGCGCAGGCGCGCCGGTTCGGTGCGGCCCGCGCGCAGCCGCTCGGTCAGCGCGTTCACCGCGAGCCGCCCGATGCGGATACGCGGCTGGTCGATGGTGGTCAGCGCGATACTGCGCAGCGCGGCGAAGGAGGTGTTGTCGTAGCCGATGACCGAGACGTCCTCGGGCACCCGCAAACCCGCCTCCGCGAGCGCGGACATGGCACCGACGGCGTTGAAGTCGTTGCCGCACACCAGTGCGGTGGGAAATCCGCCGGGAGAGAAGGTGGCCAGCAGCGCGCGCACAGCGGCCGCTCCGGCCTCGTCGGTGTGCTCGCTGCCGATCACCACCGGCTCGAGCCCGTGCCGCGCCATGGCGGCGTTGTAGCCCCGGCGCCGCGGGCCGGCGGCGAACGCGGCGCCGCCGTCCAGGTGCACGATCCGCCGATGGCCCAGTGCCGCAAGGTGATCCACCGCCAGGGCCGCGCCCGCCTCACCGTCGTCGTTGACGGTGTCCACCTCGGGAATGGTGGATCCGCGCGAGACCAGCACCAGCGGGCAGCGTTGCGCCGCTTCCCGAATCGAGGCCGCGGGCAGGACCGGGGACAGCAGGATGATCCCGCCGGGCTGGAACTGCAGCAGTCCCGTCAGCGCCGTGCGCTCCCGATCCGCGCTGCGGCGCCCGGTGTTGAGTATCAACTCGAGGCCGGCTTCCCGCGCCGCCTCGTCCATCCCCTCGACGACGTCGGCGAAGAACGCGTTGCGCAGATCCGACACCACCACGCCGACCAGATTCGATGTGCGACTGGCCAATTGGCGGGCCAGGAAGTGCGGCTCGTACCCGAGCTCCGCCGCCGCCTGCCGCACCGCGCGCCGGCGATGTTCGCTGACCTTGGGCGAATCGCGCATGACCAGCGACACCAGCGCCCGGGAGACCCCGGCCCGGGCGGCCACGTCCTCCATGGTCGGTCGCGTCATGCTGCCACACGCTACCTCCCGGTTACGGCACCGGCAATAGAGCGCTCTAATTCGGCTGGACCGGTCGCACCGCGCGTGTCCGGCGACGTTCCGGGTGCTGAATTCATCAGCTGGCAGACCACTTTTCGGCGCGGCCCGCCCCCTTGACACCCCTGTGATCGGAGTTACATTGTTGGAGCGCTCCAACAGCGGGCGCGCCCATCCGATGGCTACGACAGGTCTGGGGTACGCCGATGACCGAAACGCTCCATCCACTGCGCATCGCCGCCGCCCCCATCTCCTGGGGCGTGTGCGAGGTCCCCGGCTGGGGACACGTCCTGGACCCCGCCACCGTGCTGACGGCCATGGTCGGACTCGGGATCACCGCCACCGAATTCGGCCCGCCCGGCTACCTTCCCGCCGATCCGCACGCCCTGCGCACCACCCTCGCCGCGCACGGCATCACCCCCGTCGGCGGCTTCCTGGCCCTGCCGCTGCATCGCGATACCGGCGCTGCCCTGGCCACCGCGCGCACCACCGCCGCGCTCTTCGCCGCCGCCGGCGCGGAGGTGCTCGTGCTGGCCGCCGCCACCGGGGACGACGGCTACGACGCCCGCACCCCGCTCACCGATCAGCAGTGGCGCACGCTCGCCGACACCGCCGAGGCCGTGGCCGACATCGCCGCCGGCCACGGCCTGCGCACGACCGTGCACCCGCACATCGGCACCCACGTCGAAACCGCCGCCGAGGTTGCGCGGTTGATCGCCGACACCGACCTCGACCTGTGCCTCGATACCGGGCACCTCACCATCGGCGGCGCCGACCCGGTCGACCTGGCCCGCCGCCACCCCGGGCGGATCGGCCACATCCACCTCAAGGACGTCCGGCGCAGCCTGGCCGAGCAGGTCCGCTCCGGCCTGACCGACTACAGCGCCGCGGTCCGCGCGGGCCTGTACGTCCCGCTGGGCGACGGCGACATCGACATCGCCGCCCTGGTGCGCGCGGTGCACGCCGGCGGCTACCGCGGCTGGTACGTCATCGAACAGGACACCGTCCTCGCGCCCGGCGCCTCCGCGGCCCTCCCGACCGACGATGCCGGACGAAGTCTGCGACACCTGGTCGAAATAGGCTCGGATCTCGCCGCCTCCCGGATTTAGTGGACAGGTGACGACTATGAGGTCTCGATCGACCCGCTCGCGGTTCGGCCGGCTGTCGCCCTGGCTCGCGGTGGCCGCCCTGCTGGCCGCCTGCGCCGGGCCCAGCGCCGATCAGGCGGGCCCGGCCCGCGCGCCCGAGGCCGTCGGGCAGTTGAACTCGGTCGCCGTGATCACCCACGGCAGTCCCGGCGACGCGTTCTGGAACGTGGTCAAGAACGGCGCCGAGGCCGCGGGCGCGGACCTCGGCGTGCGCGTGGAGTACAACTCCGCGGGTGATCCGGGCCAGCAGGCCAAGCTCATCGACAACGCCGTCGCCCGGGGAGTGGACGGGCTGGTGGTCTCGCTCGCCAATCCGGACGCGCTGCGCACCGCGGTCGGCCGGGCGGTCGCCGCCGGCATCCCGGTGGTGACCATCAATTCCGGGGAGTCGGTGAGCGCGGAGTACGGCGCCATCGGCCACGTCGGGCAGAGCGAGAAGCTCGCCGGCGAGGCGGCGGGCAAGCGCCTGGCCGACGCCGGAAAACGCAAGCTGCTGTGCGTGATTCACGAGGCGGGCAATATCGGCGCCAACGATCGGTGCGCGGGCGCGACCCAGGGTTTCGGGACCGCGGTCACGCTGCAGGTCGACATCGGCAATCCGACCGACGTGCAGTCCCGTATCAAGGGCGCGCTCGAAGCCGATTCCGCCATCGACGCGGTCCTGACCCTGAACTCGCAGATCGCCGCTCGCGCGGTGGACGCGGTCCGGGAGTCGCGCTCGGGCGCGGTGGTGGCCACCTTCGACCTCAATGACGATGTGGTGGCGGCGATTCAGGCCGGCGCCCTGCTGTTCGCGGTGGACCAGCAGCAGTACGAACAGGGCTACCTGCCGGTGGTGATGCTGAAGCTCTATCGCTCCAATCTCAACACCGTCGGGGGCGGCCGGCCGGTGCAGACGGGCCCGGCCTTCGTGGACGAGAGCACCGTGGACGTCGTCGCCGGGCTCGTCGCCCAGGCCACCCGGTGAGCGGGAGGAATGACATGAGCACCGCGACAACGACTTCCGGACCCGCCGCGACGGAGAGCGTGCGCGCCTCCCTCGTGCGCCGGCTGATCGCGCGCCCCGAACTCGGCGCCCTGCTGGGCGCGCTCGCGGTCTTCGTGTTCTTCTCGATCGTCACCGACAAATTCCTCAGCGCCGCCGGTGTTCCCACCTGGCTCGACGACGCCTCGACCCTCGGCATCATGGCCGTGGCGGTGGCGCTGCTCATGATCGGCGGCGAATTCGATCTCTCCGCCGGCGTCATGACCGCGTCCACGGCCCTGATCACGGCGATGCTGGCGGTGCACGCCGGGTGGAACGTGTGGGCGGCCCTGCTGGCTTCGCTGCTCTTCGCGCTGGCGGTCGGCGCCGTGAACGGCTGGGTGGTGATGCGCACCGGCCTGCCGAGCTTCATCGTCACCCTGGGTACCTTCCTGGCGCTGCAGGGCCTGAACCTCGGTGTGACCCGGGCGGTTACCGGCGCGGTGCAGGTCTCGGGGATTCGGAGCTCGAGCGGCTACGAGTCGGCGGGATGGGTGTTCGCGGCCACCACCACGATCGGGGACACCAGCATTCAGGCCTCGGTGGTGTGGTGGCTCGTGCTCACCGCGCTGGCCGCACTCGTCCTGCTGCGCACCAGGTTCGGCAACTGGATCTTCGCGGTCGGCGGTTCGCTGCCCAGCGCTCGCGCGGTCGGCGTACCCGCGGCGCGCACGAAGATCATCCTGTTCATGACCACGGCCTTCGCGGGCTGGGTGGTGGGCGCGTGCAACCTGCTGCGCTATTCCAGCGTGCAGGCCAATCAGGGTGTGGGCCTGGAGTTCCAGTACATCATCGCCGCGGTGATCGGCGGCTGCCTGCTCACCGGTGGCTTCGGTTCGGTGGTCGGGGCGGCGCTGGGCGCGCTCACCTTCGGCATGGCTCGCCAGGGCATCGTGTACGCGGGGTGGAACAGCGACTGGTTCATGCTCTTCCTCGGCGTCCTGCTGCTGGCGGCGGTGCTGGTCAACAACGAGTTCCGCAAACGCGCCGAAAGGGTACGCCGATGACCGGGCATCTCATCGAAACCGTCGGCATCGGAAAGAGTTACGGCGGCGTGGTGGCGCTGCACGACGTGTCCATGGTGGTCGACGCGGGCGAGGTCACCTGCGTGCTCGGTGACAACGGCGCGGGCAAATCCACCCTCATCAAGATCCTGTCCGGGGTGCACCGGCACGATCGGGGCGAACTCCGGATCGACGGCGTGCCGACCCGGTTGGCCTCGCCCCGCTCCGCGCTGGACCTGGGTATCGCCACGGTCTACCAGGATCTGGCGGTGGTGCCGCTCATGAGCGTGTGGCGTAACTTCGTGCTCGGTTCCGAACCGGTGAAACGCTTCGGCCCGCTCGAACTGCTCGATCGCGGCACGGCCCGCGACATCACGCGGCATGCCCTGACGGACATGGGAATCGAGATTCGCGACCTGGAACAGCCGGTCGGCACCCTGTCCGGCGGCCAGCGCCAGTGCGTGGCCATCGCCCGGGCCGTGCACTACGGCGCCAAGGTTCTCATCCTCGACGAGCCCACCGCCGCGCTCGGCGTCAAACAGGCCGGAGTGGTGCTGCGCTACGTGGTGCAGGCCCGCGATCGCGGCCTGGGCGTCGTGCTCATCACGCACAACCCGCACCACGCGTACCCGGTCGGCGACCGTTTCCTGCTGCTGCGGCGCGGCGGCGTGCTCGGGAGCTACGAGAAATCCGAGATCGATCTCGCCGAACTGACCCGACAGATGGCCGGTGGCGCGGAACTCGAAGCGCTGGAACACGAACTGCGCCGGGCGGATACGCCGTGACCGGCCCGGACGTGCTGACCGTCGGCCGGGTCGGGGTCGATCTGTATCCCGAGCAGAGCGGGGTGCCGCTGGCGCAGGTCCGCACCTTCGCCAAATTCCTGGGCGGCACGGCCACCAACGTGGCGGTGGCGGCGGCCCGGCTCGGCCGGCGCGCGGCCGTGCTCACCAAGGTGGGCCCGGACGGCTTCGGCGATTTCGTGCGAACGGCGCTGCGGGACTTCGGGGTCGACGCGAGCCACGTCGCCACCGCCCCGGATCTGGCGACCCCGGTGGTGTTCTGCGAACTGAACCCGCCCGCCGATCCGCCGCTGCTGTTCTATCGCGAGCCCATCGCCCCCGATCTCACCCTGACCCCGGACGAGGTTCCGTGGGATCTGGTGGATTCCGTTCCGCTGCTGTGGGTCACCGGCACCGGCGTCAGCGCCGAACCGGCCCGCGCGACCCAGCACGCGATCCTGGAGCGCCGGGCCCGGCGCGGGCACACCGTCCTGGATCTGGACTACCGCCCCATGTTCTGGCCGGACGAGAGCACCGCCCGGTCGGAGATCGGAGCCCTGCTCGAGCACGTGAACGTGGTGGTGGGCAACAGAACCGAGGCGCGGGTGGCGGTCGGCGCCGATGATCCGGACGCGGCCGCGGACCGGCTGCTGGACCGGGGGATCGGCCTGGCGGTCGTCAAATGCGGCGCGGACGGCGTCCTGATCGCCACCCCCGGCGAACGCCTGCGGGTGCCGCCGTGCCGGGTAGAGGTGGTGTGCGGCCTGGGCGCGGGGGACGCCTTCGGCGGTGCGCTCGCGCACGGCCTGCTCGCCGGGTGGGATCCACGGCGGATCGCCACCTACGCCAACGCCGCCGGGGCGCTGGTGGCCGCCCGGCTGGCCTGCGCCGACGCCATGCCGACGGCCGCCGAGATCGAGGAGCTGCTGTGCACCTGACCGATGAGCGCTGGCAGCACCTGCTGCGGGTGCGCGCCACCGAGCCCGAGGCCGTGCGGCGCGCCTACGCCGACCGGCGCCGGCGCTCGAACCTGCTGTCCGGCACCGGGACCCTGTTCCTGGTCGCCGCCGACCATCCCGCCCGCGGCGCGCTCGGCGTCGGCGCGGACAGCACCGCCATGGCCGATCGCCGGACCCTGCTCGAACGCCTGCTCATCGCGCTCGACAATCCGGCGGTGGACGGGGTGCTCGGTTCGCCGGACATCGTCGAGGAGCTCCTGCTGCTGGACGCGGTCCACGACAAGATCGTCATCGGTTCCATGAACCGGGGCGGACTGGCCGGGGCGGACTGGGAGATCGACGACCGCTTCACCGGCTACGACGCCGCGTCCCTCGTCGAATTCGGCCTCGACGGCGGAAAGATGCTGCTGCGCATGGTCGATTCGGACCCGAGCACGGCGCCCACCCTGCACGCCTGTGCCCGCGCGGTCTCCGAACTGGCCGAGCACGGGCTCATGGCCATGGTCGAACCGCTGCCGTACCGTCGCGACGCCTCCGGCGCGCTGGTCATGCACCGGGACGCGGCCGCCCTGCAGCGCGCCATCACCGTGGCCTCGGGACTCGGCGTCACCTCCGCCTACACCTGGCTGAAGATCCCCGCGCCGCAGGACATCTCGGCGCTGGACGCCACCACGCTGCCGGTGCTCGTGCTGGGCGGCGCACCCTCGGGCGATCCCACCGGCGATCTCGCCGCCTGGGGCAAGGCGCTGAGCCACGAGGTGGTGCGCGGTCTGGTGGTCGGGCGCGGTCTGCTGTATCCGCCGGACGGCGACGTGGCCGGTGCGGTGGCCGCCGCGGCGGGGGTGCTCGCCGATTCGGCGGGCGCGCAGGCACTTCGGCTCGCGACCGGCCCGTCCGACGGCGCCGCCTCGTGACCGCCCTGCATCGCCCGCACGGAACTCTCGCCGACGCCGCCGATCCGGTGGTGCTCACGCCCGCGGACGCGGGCTGGACCTACACCGGCCTGCGGGTGCTGCGGCTGGCGCCGGGTGAGACGCGTGTCGTGCACACCGGCGACTTCGAAGCCTTCGTCCTCCCGCTCGCGGGCGGCTGCGTCGTGCGGGTCGACGGCTACGAGTTCGAACTGACCGGGCGGGACACGGTGTTCAGCCGCGTCACCGACTTCGCCTACGTGCCCCGCGACGCCGAGGTCGAACTCTCCGCCGCGCACGGGGCCGAGGTGGCGCTGCCCATGGCCCGGTGCACCCGCCGTCTCGACCCGAAATACGGTCCGGCCGACCAGGTCCCGGTCGAGGTGCGCGGCGCGGGCCGCGCCACCCGGCAGGTCGTCAACTTCGGCGTCCCCGGCGTCTGGGACCACGCCGACAAACTCAGCGCCTGCGAACTGCTCACCCCGGACGGCAACTGGTCCTCCTACCCGCCGCACAAGCACGACGAGGCGAGCGCGCACGAGGTCGTGAACGAGGAGATCTACTACTTCCGCATCGCCGGGCCGGACGGAATCCGGCCGTCCGACAGCGGGTTCGGGCTGCACCGCACCTACACCGCCGACGGCGAAATCGACGCGAACGTCGCGGTCCGCGACGGTGATGTCTTCCTGGTCCCGCGCGGCTACCACGGTCCGTGCGTGGCCGCCCCCGGCTACCCGATGTACTACCTCAACGTGCTCGCCGGACCCGGTCCCGAACGCTCCCTGGCCTTCTGCGACGACCCTTCCCACGCCTGGGTCCGCGCGCACTGGGAGAGCGAACTTCCGGATCCGCGCTGCCCGCTGACCTCGCACGAAGGACGGCTCGGATGAGACTCACGACCGCGCGAGCACTGGTGGCCTGGCTGATCGCCCAGCGCTCGGAAACCCTCGACGGCATCGAAGTTCCGCTCTTCCCGGCGGTTTTCGCCATCTTCGGCCACGGCAACGTGCTGGGCCTGGGCACCGCTCTCGAGGAACAGCGCGAGGTCCTGCCGGTGTGGCGCGGGCACACCGAACAGGGGATGGCCCTGGCCGCGGTCGGCCTGGCCAAGGCCGCGCACCGGCGCCAGGTCGGCATCGCGACCTCCTCCATCGGACCCGGCGCGCTCAACATGGTGACCGCCGCCGGTGTGGCACACGCCAATCGGCTGCCGCTGCTGTTGCTGCCGGGGGACACCTTCGTCAGCCGCGCCCCCGATCCGGTATTGCAGCAGGTCGAGCATTTCGGTGACCCGACCGCCACGGTGAACGACGCCTTCCGGCCGGTGAGCCGCTATTTCGACCGCATCGTCCGCCCGGAACAGCTCATCGCGACCCTGCCGCAGGTGGCCCGGGTACTCACCGATCCGGCCGAGGCCGGGCCGGTCACCCTGGCGCTGCCGCAGGATGTTCAGGTGCGGGAGTACGACTTTCCGGATGAGCTGTTCGTCCCGGTCGTGCATCGCGCGCCGCGCCCGCGCCCCGACCGCCGCGAACTCGCCGCCGCCGCGGCGGCGCTGCGCACCGCCGAACGCCCGCTACTGATCCTCGGCGGCGGCGTCCGCTACTCCGGTGCGGGCGCGCGAGCGCTGGAACTCGCACGGCGCCATGGCATTCCGGTCACCGAGACCACCGCCGGGCGCACCCTGGTCCCGCACGACCACCCGCTCCACGCCGGACCGCTGGGCATCACGGGGTCGGCGTCGGCGAACTCCCTGGCCGCCGCGGCCGACGTGGTGCTGGCGGTCGGCACCCGCCTGCAGGATTTCACCACCGCCTCCTGGACCCTGTTCGATCCGCGAATGCGCCTGGTGCACATCAACACCGCGCGTTTCGACGCGGTCAAACACGGCGCGCTCGCGGTCGTGGGCGATGCCGCCGAAACCCTGGCCGAACTCGGCCCGGCGCTGGGGGACTGGCGCGCGGCGCCGGACTGGACCGCCCGCGCGGCGGTCGTACGCGCGGAATGGGACACCCACATCGACACGCTGCGCGCCCCCGCGCGGGGAGCGCCGAGCTACGCCCGCGTCGTCGGCATCGTCAACGACCTCAGCGGCCCCCGCGACTACGTCATGACCGCCTCGGGCGGACTGCCCGGCGAACTCGTGGGCGGGTGGCGCGCCGTCGGCGGCGAGCCGGCCATGGACGTGGAGTACGGCTTCTCCTGCATGGGTTACGAACTCGCCGGGGCCTGGGGCGCGGCCATGGTGGTCGGCGACGAATCCGCGGGGCCCACCCGCGGCCTGGTCACCACCCTGCTCGGCGACGGCTCGTACCTGATGCTGAATTCCGAACTGTTCTCCGCCGCCTTCGCCGGGCACCCCTTCGTCGCGGTGGTCTGCGACAACGACGGTTACGGGGTGATCGCGCGACTGCAGGAGGGGCAGGGCGCGGCGGCGTTCAACAACTTCTACGCCGACTGCCGTACCGAGCACGACCGGCCGCCACGCGTGGACTTCGCCGCGCACGCGCGCGCCCTGGGCTGCGCGGTCGTCACCGCCGATGACGCGAGCGAGTTCCGCACCGCGTACGCCCGGGCCCGGGCCGCCGCGGTCACCGAGCGGCGGCCCGCGGTGGTCGTGGTGCGCACCCTGCCGTCCACCTGGACCGACGCGGGTGCGTGGTGGGAAGTGGGTGTGCCCCGGCACCTCTCGGGACACGCCGCCCAGGCCGCCGCCAAGCCGGGGCAACTCCGCTACACCCGGCCCGCGTCGTGATCGCCGCGCCGTGGCCGGGGTTCCGCATTCCGGGCATACCTCCGGAGGGGTGACCTCGTACCGGAATGTGTGGCAGACTCGGCGCAAACGAGGGCCGGTCGTGCAGGTGGCCGGGCGAGCAAGGTGGTTGTGGGAGTTTGAAGGTCGCAATGGATCTCAGCGCCATCGAGCGCCAGGTGGCTGCCGACCGAGGGGCGGCCCGGGACCGTTCGGCGGCGGCGGAGTTGGCGCTTGCCACCTCGTTGTGCGAGCTCGCCCGCGCCCTCATCGCCACCCGACGTGATCCGGACGAACGCGATCGGTCGGCCACCGCGCTCGAGCCCGCGCAGGAGGCGGTGCTGCTGCGCCTGCGCTGGCTCACCGCCGGGCACGTGAACGCCATCTTCGCCAACGAGGTGCAGGAGGCGCTGCGCCTGTTCGAGGAGGCCGCGCGCACCATCGGGCACCGCGAACTGGCCATCCCCACCATTCGCAACGCGTGCAACGCCTACCGGCAGGTGGCGCACCAGTACCCGCACGCCGCGGCCGTGTGCGCGGACGCGCTGGCCAAGTGCGGGGTGTGGCTGTGCCGGCTCGATCCGCACGCCGCCGTCGCCGCGGGCGAGGACGCCGTGCGTATTCGCGCCGCGCTCTTCGCCGCCGAACCCGAACAGGCGGGCCGCTACCTGGCCAGTCTGAACACGCTGTTGCGCACGCTCATGGTCGGCCGTCAGCGCAAGCAGGCCGTGGCCATGTACCGCGAGCGCTACGCGGCGGTGACCTCCCCGGCCATGACCCAGCGGCTGCGCGAGATCAAGATCGAGGAAATCGGGCTCACCAGCAAGACGGTCACCGCGCTGCGCAAACTCGAATGCCAGACCCTCGAGCGCGCCGGATACCTGACCCAGCAGCAGATCCTGTACCAGAGCGCGGGCGACCTCGCGACGATCGAGGAGATCAACTGGCAGCTCGCGCTGGTCGGTCTCAAGCCGCTGGCGGCCGGCGCCATGCCCGAACAGCCGTCCAAGCCGGTGGAGATCAGCACCAGCTTCGGCGCGCTCACCGTGCGCTGCTCCTCGCGCAACGGCGTCACCCTGGTGCGCGCCGCGGTGCTGGCGGCCTACGCCGCCGAGGGCGCGCAGTCGGTGCCGAGCACCGCGTACCTGGGCGTCGACGAGAAGCACTGGGCCACACGCCAACCCGAGACCAACGCGACCGAACGCCTCGGCGAGGACGTGGTGTTGATCGAGAAGGTCTCCGAGCACTGGGTCTCGGTCAAGAGCCTGAACTGGGAGGTCGCACCGGTGGGCAGACACCCACTGGCACTGCGGCTTTCGAAGGAATGGCCGGTGGTCAGCGTGACCACCACCGAGCGCATGTCGTACGAGCTGTGCTGGTACGAGGGCGGTTCGGCGGTGCAGTACGCGGCGCTGGGCCTCCCGGTGGGGCAGATTCCGCTGGAAAAGCCTCTCGCGCCTTTGGATTTCAAGATGCTGGCCGAGTACGGCGCGGATTACGCCTCGGAAACGCAGGTGCGTTCGGCATTCGGCAATACCTCCATGTTCGCCAAACTGACCCAGCTGCCGGCCAGTGGAATCCGTCAGGCGGCCGAGGCCGGTCCGCTCACCGCGCACGGGTCCAACATTCTCTACTTCCGCGACGCGGAGCAATAGCTCTACCACGCAACGCAATAGCCGCCATGTCCGATTTTCGGCATGGCGGCCATTTTGTGATGCGGATCACCATGGAACGGTAACCTGTTCTAACCCGGCTGCTCGTGCTGCAGAAAAAGTGGCTTACGGTCACGCGAAATGCCGTGGAGAGAAAGGCATCTCGACATGAGTTCCACCTCGACCACCGCCCCGGAGTTGCAGCCACCGACGCTGCTGACCGGCCTCTGGCAACGCAAACTCCCGCACTACCCGGAGACGCCCGCGCGCTCCTGGTATCTGTTCCTGGTCGTGATCGTCTCGATCGCCCTGTACTACCAGTTGTTCGTGGTGGGTGCGATCGGCAACGAGCTCATCGCCTACTACAACCTGACCTTCCGCTACTTCGTCGGCATCTTCATCGCGGGTGCGGCCGTGGGCGCGGCCGCCTCGGTGGCGGCCGGCATCCTGGACCGCTGGGGCCGGGCCAACATGGTCGCCTACGGCACCGTGATCTGTTCGGCCCTAACGCTTTTCGCGGTGCCACTGTGCGCCACGAAAGAGGCGTACCTCGCGGTCTACTGCCTCATCAGCATCGTCGAGGGCGCGGTCCTGGTCGCCACCCCGGCGCTGGTGCGCGACTTCTCCCCGCAGCTCGGGCGGGCCTCGGCCATGGGCTTCTGGACGCTGGGCCCGGTGCTCGGCGCGCTGGTGACCACCGAGCTGTCCACCCTCACACTGGACGAGCACCCGGACTGGCAGTTCCACTACCGGCTCTGCGGCGCCATCTGCCTCGCCATCTCGGTGCTCGGCGTCATCGGGCTGCGTGAACTCAGTCCCGCGCTGCGCGATCAGATCATGGTGTCCATGCGGGACAAGGCGCTCATCGAGGCCCGGGCGCGCGGATTGAATGTGAGTGCGCTCGAACGCGATCAGTGGAAACAGATGATGCGTTTCGACATTGTCGGCTCGGCCTTCGGCATCGCCATTTTCCTCGCGTTCTTCTACACCATCGTGTCGTTCCTGCCGGTGTATTTGGCGACCAACTTCGGGTTCACCACGAAACAGGCCAACGCACTGGGTAACTGGTATTGGATCTCGAATGCGATCGGCCTGGTCATCACCGGCATCGTGTCCGACCATCTGAAGGTCCGCAAACCGTTCATGCTCTTCGGAGCGGTCATGAGCATTATCGGTGTCTACGTATTCCTGAGCTACACCGACCGGCCGGGCACCGATTACTACACCTTCGCCATCGTGCTCAGTCTCATCGCGGTGGGCAGCGGTATCGCCTATTCCACCTGGATGGCGAGTTTCACCGAGACCGTGGAGAAAAGGAATCCGGCAGCCACCGCGGTCGGGCTCGCGGTCTGGGGCGGCATTCTGCGCACCGTGGTCACGTTCGTGCTCTTCGGGCTGCTCATCGTGGTGACCGCGGCGGGCACGCTGGTGAACTACGGTCCCGAACTCCAGGTCATCGCCGCCAAGTACCACACCGAGATCGCCACGATTCAGAAGGCGGGCGCGGAGAATATGGAGGCGCTGGGCCGGAATCCTAACGATATCGACGCCCAGACCGCGGCGCTGACCAGACTGACCGGCGCGGCGGAGGCCGATATCAGGACCGCGCTGAGCGTGAACGCCAAGTACCCGCGGGAATTGGCGGCGTTGCAGGCCGTGGATCCGGCGGTACTCACCAAACTCCTGATGAATCCCGCCGATCAGGCGTCCGCGGCGACGGCCGTCGGGCAGATCATGCAGAAGCTGAACCTGCCCGCGGATCAGGCGGCGGCGAGATTGGCGGCCGCGCAGCAGGTTCCGGTGTCGGATCTGGCGGTGGTGTCCCAGGTCGGTCCGCAATTGACCGCGGCCAGTAAGGAATTGGCGGCGGTGGCCGCGATTCCGGCGGCGGACCGGGACTTCCTGGCCGAGCATGCCGACGAAGTGCAGCAGGCGCAAAAGGATTCGGCCGATCAGTGGACGACCTGGTGGTGGATCTGCCTGCTCGCGCAGGTCGGGTTCATTCCGTTCATCTTCTTCATGTCCGGGCACTGGAGCCCGGCCAAGGCGGAGCGGGAGGCGGCCGAGCACAACGAGGCCGTCGATCGGGAACTGGCGTCGCTGGGTAAGTAGCGCGGCATCGATCCGGCCGGGGCCGGGCGCCATCCCGGTGCCCGACCCCGGCCTTCTCGATTGAAGTACAGTTATTGAAGTGCAACCTACGCGGGACGCGAGTCCGGAAACCGGTTCGGCCGTGCCGCGCCCTACGGTGAGCGGCGTGACGAACTCCGTGGCCGCGACCTTCGATCTGCTCGGCGACCGCCTGACGCTGACCATCCTGCGCCTGGCCTTCGTCGAGCGCGCGCGGCGGTTCTCGCAGTGGAGCGAGCGCACGGGCGCGCCGCCCGCGGTGCTGACCGCGCGGCTGGCCGCGCTCGTGGACGCCGGGGTGCTGGCGCGCGAGGGCGCGGAGTATCGGCTCACCGACCTGGGCCTGGGCGTCTGGGAGATCCTGGTCTGCGTCTGGTCCTGGCAGCGCGAATGGACCGCCGAATGGGCGCTGCTGCCGGAGTTCGTGCACGAGGACTGCGGGCATCGCGGGCCGCCGGTGCTCCTGTGCCGGGACTGCGGGCGCACCGTCACCGCGCACGACACCGACGTGGCGCTGGATCGGGATGCGCTGTGGCACATCACCTCCGGTCGCCGCCGCTCCGCACGCGCGGCCGCGCCGGCCGGCGGCGACGCGCGATTCGACGAGATCATGGAGGCCATCGGCGATCGGTGGAGCGCCTCGGTGACCGGGCTCGCGCTGGCGGGCGTGCGGCGCTTCTCCGAATTCCGGGCGGCCCTGAACATGTCGCCGACCACCCTCACCGAACGGCTGACCCGGTTAGTCGAAGCCGGGATCCTGCACCGGCCCGAGGCCGCCGGGCGGGAATACCGGTTGACGCCGCGCGGGCGGGCGTTGTTCGGGGTGTTCGCGTTTCTGCTGGCCTGGGCCCGGCGCGCGCATCCGGGCGCACCCGAGCCCGGATTGCGCATCGACCACCGCGAATGCGGTTCGGCGTTGCGTCCCGCGCTGCGCTGCCGGGGGTGCGAGGCGGAACTGGCGCGCACCGATGTGCGCTTCGAGCACCCTTGACAGCCCGGCATGAGACGCGTATCACTTCATTAACTGTAGTGAACTTCGCCGGGCCCGCGTGGTCCGGCCACCGGAGGCGTTGCTCATGCCGCTCAACGAAGAACTCATCGCTCCCGCCGCGGAGGCCCTGACCAATCCGTACCTGGAGGGGCCGTACGCACCGCAGGCGGACGAGATCACCGCCGTCGGCCTGCCGGTGCTCACCGGGGAGCTGCCCGCGGACCTGGACGGGGTCTACGTGCGCAACGGGCCCAATCCGCAGTTCGCGCCCATGGGCCGGTACCACTGGTTCGACGGGGACGGCATGCTGCACGCGGTGCACTTCGAGGGCGGGCGGGCGACCTACCGCAATCGCTACATCCGCACCGCCGAGTTCGAGGCCGAGCGCGCGGCGGGAACGGCGCTGTGGCGCGGGGTGATCGAGCCCTGGGACAACAATCCGGCCGGTGATCGCCGCGAGCGCAACTCCGCCAATACCGATGTGCTGTACCACCACGGCAATCTGCTCGCCCTGTGGTACCGGGCGGGCCAGCCCTACGCGCTGGACCCGGTCAGCCTCGCGACCCGGGGCGTGGACACCTTCAACGGCACACTGCGCGGGGAGGTTTCGGCCCACGCGAAGGTCGACGAGCGCACCGATGAGCTGCTGTTCTTCGACTACGGCATCAACGCGCCGTACCTGCGCTACGGCGTGGCCGACCCCACCGGGACGGTCACCCACTTCACCGGTGTGGAACTGCCGGGGCCGCGGCTGCCGCACGACATGGCCATCACCGAGAACTACTCGATCCTCATGGATCTGCCGCTGTACAACGATCCGCGGGCCGCGGCGGCCGGCCGTTTCAAGATCTTCTTCGATCGGAACCTGCCCAGCCGCTTCGCGGTGCTGCCGCGTTACGGCGATGGGGCGCAGGCGAAATGGTTCGAGGCCGCGCCCGGGTACATCTATCACACGGTGAACTCCTGGGAGGAGGGCGAGGAGATCGTGCTCGTGGTCTGCCGGGTCACCGAGCCGAGCCCGGTCTCCGATCGCGCGCATCCGCTGGCGCAGCTGCTGGCCTATCTGCGCCCCGAGGCCAAGCTCTACCGCTACCGCTTCAATCTGCGCACCGGCGTCACCACCGAGACGCCCCTCGACGACGTGAACACCGAATTCCCGGCCATCGATCAGGCGCGCACCGGCCGGGCGGGCCGGTATTCGTACCAGATGCGCCTGTCGGTGGATCGCACCATGATCTTCGACGCGATCATCAAGTACGACATCGTCACGGGCGCGAAGGAGACCGCCCCCTTCGGCGACGGCTTCCTCGGCAGCGAGCTGACCGTGGTCCCGCGCCCCGGCGGCACCGCCGAGGACGACGCCTGGCTGACCATGTTCGCCCACAACAACCACACCGGTCTGTCCGAGGTCTGGATCTACGATGCCGCCGACCTCGCCGCGGGCCCCGTCTGCCGGCTCGGCCTGCCCACCCGCGTCCCCCTCGGCTTCCACGCCACCTGGGTGGCCGGGGACCGCATGCGCGCTGCCGCCCAGCCGCTGTCGTGACCGGGACGCGCACCGTGACCCTCCCCGATCTCAGTGTGAGTCTGCCCCTGTGGCAGGACCGCGACCCCCTCGACGCCCTGCTGGTGGCCGAGGCCGCCGACGCTCTCGGCTACGACCGCCTCTGGATCGGTGAGATGGCGACCTTCGACGCGATCGCCCTGGCCACCGCCGTCGGCCGCACCCCGGGCCGAATCCCCCTGTGCCTGGGCCCCTTCGCGGTCGCCGTCCGTACCCCGGCGTCGATCGCCATGGGGGTGGCGTCGGTGGCCGCCCTCACCGGCCGCCCGGTCGGTGTTGCCCTGGGTACCTCGAGTCCGACCGTGGTCACCGCCTGGCACGGCCGTGAAAGAAGGAGCACCGCAGCACATCTCGAGGAATCCGCCCGTATCGTCCGCGACCTGCTCACCGGAGCCAAGGTCCGGTACGAAGGCACCCGGGAACGAGTGGACGGCTTCCATCTGCGGCTACCCGCACCGCGACCCGCGACTCGCGAGGTCGAGCAGCCAGCCGGCGCGCTGCCCTCGAGCCCGGAAAACGCGGAACTCCTTCCGGCGGTGTCCATGCCGGCCCGGCGCGAGGTGGGAGCGGCGGCCGGGCGCCCGGGCCGGACCGATTCGATCTCGTCCGGTGGCAACGGGTCGGCCGCGGCCGCGGGGGAGTCGAGGGGCGCGGATCCGGGTGCCGGATCCCCGGCGTTGCGAGGGGAAGTGGTCGTTGCGGCGTTCGGGGAGCGTGCGTTGTCGGTCGGGGCGCGGGTGGCCGATCGGGTGGTCCTGAATCTGGTGACTCCCGCGCAGGTAGCCCGATGTGTCGCCGCGATACGGGAATTCGCCGCCGCGGCGGGACGTCCCGCGCCGGCGGTCGCGGTATGGGTGACAGCGGGGGTGGACCCCACCGACGCGATGCTCGCGACGTTGCGTCGCGGCGTGGTCGGGTATCTGCGGGCACCGGGATACGGTGAGATGTTCGCGGAGGCCGGGTTCGGTGAGGTCGTGGAGCTCGCCCGGAGCGGAACTCATCCGCGCGAGGTGCTCGCGGCCGTACCGGACGCGCTGCCCGCCGCGGTGGGAATGCTCGGCGACGCGCGCGAACTGGCCGCGCGGCTGGACGCCTACCGGGCCGCCGGGGCCGACGAGGTGGTCATCGTGCCGGTGACCTCCGCCGAGGATCCGGCCGGATACCGGACGCTGGAGACGATCGCGGGGTTCCCCCGTGGGTGAGGCGTTCATCTACGACGCTGTGCGGCTGCCGCGTGCACGCGTGCGGAAATCCGGTGGGACGCTCGGTGAAGTGCCCGCCTGGGAACTGTTCGGGCAACTGCTGCGGGCGCTGGCGAACCGGTCGTGCCCGCCGGATGCGGTGCGGGACATCATCGCCGGGGTCGGCACGCCGGTGGGGGAGCAGGGCGCCGACATCGCGCGCGCGGCCGCACTGTGGGCGGGGTGGCCGGACGGCGTTCCCGGCGCGGTGGTTTCGCGGCTGTGCTGTTCCGGGCTCGACGCGGTGGAGAGCGGCGCGGCACGGGTCGCGGCGGGGTACGCGGAGATCGTCGTGGCCGGTGGCGTGGAATCCATGTCGCGGACGCCGATGCTCTCGGATCGGCCCGCCATCGCGTTCGACAACGACCTGGGGGAGCGCACCGGCTTCGTCACCATCGGGGTCTCGGCGGATCTGACCGCCGCCGCGCACGGCATCACCCGGGCGGAGTTGGACGCGTTCGCCGTCGAGTCGCATCGAAAGGCCGCCGCCGCGGTGGTTTCGGACTCGGTGATCCCCGCGCGCCAGGGCGGCGCCGTCCTGCTCGACGCCGACGAGGGCGCGCGGGTGGACGCCGCGCTCGAGACCTTCGCCGCCCTGCCCACGCTGTTCGGTGCGGACGACTCCTGGGAGCGGGTCGCACGACGGCTGCCGGGCGCACCGCGTCCCGCCGCCGGACTGCACACCCTGGCCACCGCACCGCAATTGGCGGACGGGGCCTCGGCGATCCTGCTCGGCGGTCACGCGGCCGCCGCGATCCTGGGCCGCACACCGCGGGCGCGCATCGCCGGTACCGCCCAGACCGCCGAACGCTCCCCGTTGCTGACCGCGACCGTGAGCGCCTCCCGGCTGGCACTGAGCCGGGCCGGGATCACGGCCGCGGATCTCGACGTGATCGAGGTCAACGAATCCTTCGCCGTCACACCGCTACTGCTGATCCGTGCGCTGGGCCTGGATCCCGAGCGGGTCAACGTAGCCGGCGGCGCGCTCGCGGTCGGGCATCCGCTCGGCGCGACCGGCGGCATCCTGATCGCCCAGGCGCTGGACACCCTGCGCCGGTGCGACGGCGAATTCGCGCTGGTCACCATTCCGGCCGCGCTCGGCCTGGGTTCGGCGATCGTGCTGCAGCGCACGACCTGAACCGCACGACCCGATCCAACTCCACCCGGTACGACCCGTCAGGGGATCTCATGGCTGAATCACCCACCTCCGCACCGACTTCCGTCGCCCGTCGCGCGGGCCGCACCCGGCATCCGGTGCTCGCCTGTCACCCCGAGGACACGGTGCGCGACTATCTCCACCGGGGCTGGTGGGAGACCGAGACCATCCCCGAGGTGTTCCGCCGCCGGGTCGCCGAGACGCCCGGGGACCCGGCCGTCACCGACCCGGCGAATCTGGCCGATCTCACCGGCGCGGCCCCGCGCACCCTGACCTGGCGGGCGTTGGATGATCACGTCGTCGATATCGCCGCGGTGCTCTTCGCGGGCGGTGTGCGCCAGGGCGATACGGTGGCGGTCCTGCTGCCCAACACGATCGCGCTGACCGCCACGTATCTGGCGCTGTGGCGGCTGGGCGCGGTCGCGACACCCATGCCCGCTTCCTACCGGCGGCACGAGATCACCGGAATCCTCACCGCCACCGACGCGGACGCCCTCGTGACCACCGGCGCGCTCGCCGGGCGCGACCTGGGCGCCGAGGCCCTCGCGGTCGCCGGACCGGACCGCACCGTCTTCGTTTTCGGACCCGGGGTGCCCGAAGCGGCGATCGCGCTCGGTGACCCCGCCGCGCCCGATGCCCGGGATCGCGTGCGCGACTACGAATCCGGGCTGCAGCCGACCGTCAACGACCGCGTCACCATCTGCTGGACCAGCGGCACCGAAGCCGCGCCCAAGGGCATCCCGCGCTGTCACGGCGACTGGCTGGCGGTGGCGCGCGGTGTCCAGGACGGGCTGGGCATCACCCCGGATGCGGTGGTGCTCAACCCCTTTCCCATGGTGAATATGGCGGGATTCGCCGCCGCCTTCCTGCCGTGGCTGCTCGCGGGCGGCCACCTGGTGCAGCATCATCCGCTCGACCTGCCCGTGTTCTTCCGGCAGATCGCCGAACACCGCGTGACCCACACCAGCATGCCGCCCGCGCTGCTGACCATGCTCCTGCGGAACGACGAGCTGCGCGCCCGGGCGGACCTGTCCTCGCTGCGGACGGTCGGTTCCGGTGGCGCACCGCTCCCGCCCCCGGTGGTGCGCGGCTGGCAGGAACAGCTGAACATCCACGTGCTCAACTTCTTCGGCTCGAACGAGGGCGTGAGCCTGCTCGGCGCGCCCGCCGACATCCCGGATCCCACCGTGCGCGCCCAGCATCTGCCGCACTACGCCGCGCCCGGCGTGCGCTGGTCCACCCGGCTGGCCGCGAGCACGGCGGTCAAGCTGGTCGACGTCACCACCGGCGCGCGGGTCACCGAGATCGGCGGGCGCGGGGAGCTGCGGATGCGCGGCCCGGCCGTTTTCGCGGGGTATCTACCGGGTACCGCGAGTGCGGAACCGTTCGACGACGAGGGCTACCTGTGCAGCGGGGATGTCTTCGAACTGTGCGGCGACGGCGGGCGCTACCTGCGTTTCGTGGATCGGGTGAAGGAGATCATCATTCGCGGCGGCATGAACATCGCGCCCGCTGAAATCGAGGGCCTGCTCGCCGACCATCCGGCCGTCGCCGACGTCGCGATCGTCGGCTATCCGGACGAGGTGCTCGGCGAGAAGTGCTGTGCCTTCGTGGTTCCCGGTCCGGGAACCACACCGACGCTGGAGAGCCTGGTCGCGCATCTGCGCGCGCTCGAGGTCGCCTCCTTCAAACTCCCCGAGCGGCTCGAGGTCGTCGAGTCGCTGCCGCGCAATCCGGTCGGCAAACTGCTGCGCCGTGACCTGCGCGCCCAACTCTGATCTCGCACAACATTATTCAGGAGCACCACGTGTCCGTGCACATCCTCGGCGGCGCCCAGACCGATTTCGCGGTCAACTGGCAGCGCGCCGGCCTGGGTTTCGACGCCCTCGTCAGCACCGTTATCGAACACACCCTGGAGGCCACCCGGATCGACCCGGCCGATGTCGGGGTCATCCACGTGGGCAACGCCTTCGGGCAACTCTTCACCGGTCAGGGGCACCTCGGCGGCATGCCCGCCACCGTCTGGCCCGAGTTCTGGGGGACGCCGGCCACCCGGCACGAGGCCGCCTGCGCCTCGGGCAGCATGGCGGTGCTGGCCGCCATGTCCGATCTGGAGTCCGGCCGCTACGACTGCGCCCTGGTGCTCGGCGCGGAGCTGGAGAAGACCGTTCCGGGGGACACCGCGGCCCGTTACATGGGTGCGGCGGCCTGGGCCGGACACGAGGCCGTCGACACGGATCTGGTGTGGCCCAGCATGTTCGCCGCGATCGCCGACGAGTACGACCGGCGCTACGGCCTGGACGCCGGTTACCTGCGCGCGATCGCCGAACTGAACATCGCCGCCGCCCGGGCCAACCCTCTGGCCCAAACCCGTGACTGGACCTACACCCCCGAGAGTTTCACCGCCGACGACACCGCCAACCCGCCGGTCGCGGGCGTCCTGCGCCGTCAGGACTGCAGCCAGATGACCGACGGCGGCGCCGCGCTGATCCTGGTCTCCGACCGATTCCTGAACGCGCGCGCCGAGTTTCGCGCCCGGCCCCGCGCGGTCATCACCGGGTGGGGTCATCGCACCGTCGGACTGCCCCTCGATCAGAAGCTGGCCGCCGCCGCGGGCGACCCCTACGTCTTCCCCCATGTCCGGCGGGCGGTCCTGGACGCTCTCGCGCGCGCGGGCCTCCCCGACATAGCGGCGGTGGACGGCTTCGAGGTCCACGACTGTTTCACCATGTCCGAGTATGTGGCCATCGACCACCTGGGGCTGACCGCGCCCGGGGAGAGCTGGAAGGCGGTCGATTCCGGGGCCATCACCCTGAACGGCGCGACGCCGGTCAATCCCGGCGGCGGACTCATCGGCATCGGTCATCCCGTGGGCGCCAACGGCATTCGCATGCTCCTGGACGCCACCAGGCAGGTGACCGGACAGGCCGGCCCGCATCAGATCCCGGGCGCGGGCACCATCGCCACCCTCAACATCGGCGGCAGCACGACCACCACGGCGAGTTTCGTCGTGGCCGCCGCGGCCGACTGACCGCACCGCACATTCCCGGCAACCGCCAAGTACGCACTCTCGCAGTGGAACCGGCGGTTGCCAACGTGTTTCCGGCCACGGTCCGGCGGGGCTTCCGCGCCGGCGGAATCGGTGATAACTTGGCGACAGATACGAAAGTTACTGACGGGTAACATATTCTGTTGCCCGCCGGTCGTGCTCGAAACCGGGGGTTGGCATCGTGAGTTCGGCGACGATCACGTTGGGCATTGTCGGGGCGCTCATCACCGCGCTCAGCTGGGGTTCGCTTGCGCTCGGGCTGGGGCGCATGGTCCGGATCATGCGGGCGGGGCAGCCGGACTACTCGCGGCTGCGGCCGATCGTGCCCCGGCTGCGAACGCTCGCGATCGAGGTCGTCGCGCACACGCGAATGAACAGGTTCCGCACCGTCGGGTGGGCGCACTGGCTGGTGATGGTCGGCTTCCTGCTCGGCATGGTGTTCTATTTCGAGTCCTACGGGCAGACTTTCGATCCGGAGTTCCACTGGCCGCTGGTCGGGGACAGTCGCTGGTATCACCTGCTCGCGGAGATACTCGCGGTGACGACCATCCTCGGGATCGTCGTGCTCATCGTGATCCGGCAGCGCAATCATCCGCGCCGGCCCGAGCGGCTCTCGCGGTTCGGTGGGTCGAATTTCGTCGCGGCCTATGCCATCGAGACGATCGTGGTCGTGCACGGGATCAGCGATCTGCTGGTGAAGGGCGGCAAGATCGCGACCTACGGCGGCGGGCACGCGGCCAGTGATCTGTTCACCATGCAGATCGCGAAGGTGCTGCCCGCGAGTCCGCTGTTCATCTCCGCGGCCGCCTTCGTGAAAATGCTTGCCGGGGCGGCATTCCTGTACCTGATCGGCCGCAAGCTCACCTGGGGCGTGGCCTGGCACCGGCTCTCGGCGTTCGTGAACATCTATTTCAAGCGGGAGGCCGACGGCGGCGTCGCGCTCGGCGCGGCCAAGCCCATGATCTCCGGCGGCAAGGTGCTGGACATGGAGACCGCCGACCCCGACACCGACGCGTTCGGGGCCGGGAAGATCGAGGACTTCACCTGGAAGGGGCTGCTGGACTTCACCACCTGCACCGAGTGCGGCCGGTGCCAGAGCCAGTGCCCCGCGTGGAACACCGGAAAGCCGTTGTCGCCCAAGCTTTTGATCCTGTCGTTGCGCGATCACGCGTACGCCAAGGCGCCCTATCTGCTCGCGGGCGGTGACGCGGGCACGCTGTCCGCCGAGGCGCGGGCGGAGGCGGAGCGTCCGTTGGTCGGGCACGAGGATGTCAACGGCATCATCGATCCCGAGGTGTTGTGGTCGTGCACGACGTGTGGTGCGTGTGTGGAGCAGTGCCCGGTCGAT